>JABJJH010000385.1 GCA_018660965.1 Rhodospirillaceae bacterium
GTCATTGTCGCCGGGGACGGGCGGATGGGTAAAAAAGCGGTTCAGCCCATTACGTTCCAATACGCGGACGCCTATACGCCCTATGGCCCCATCGTGGCGGATGATGACGGCATTTCGTTCTTCACGTTGCGCAATGTCGCCAGCGGCGGCCATTTCGTGATGCCGGGCTCGCGTCATCTCATGCCGTGCCGGGCGGGCCGGAATATTGCCGGGGGCATTAACCTCGATGGCTCGGTCTTGGCGGAAAACGGCGTCAGCCGCAAGGCGCTCATGGACGAACAGGATGACGGCGTTAATGCGGAAGGCATTCATATGGGGCCAAACGCGACGACGACGGGCCTCCCCTGCGATGGCGGCGGGCAATACTATCTGGTTTGCGACGGATCGCTGGTCGAAGATGGCAAGACGTTGGAAGAATTATCCCTGATCCACGTCGCCGCCGACGAGGATACGCCAACCTTACAGGCGGGACCGGACGGTGCGACCGTTTTGGCGATGCAATTCGGGCGACCGTCGGAACGGCTGGGATCGGACCCCAGTAAATTAAGCGGTCGCGATCCTGAAAGCTATGTCGTTAAGCAGGAAAAACCGTAGTCCCGACGTTTACTCAGGGCGTTTAATCAGGGCTTACAAATTAGACGGGTTTGGTTTTCCGGACCGCCTTTTCGACCTTTTTCAGGACTTCGAGGAGTTCCTCGCGATGGGTTTTGTCCATCCGTGGTTCGTCGCCGAGCGAATCCGCCCATGCGGACAGGATATCGGCCAGCAAATAGTGATGCAGGTGTATTTCCACATCCCGCTTTTCATCGCCCGTGCGCGATAACTTTATGAAGAGTCCGTCGTCCTCGGACCGCGCTTCGAATTTAGATTCGCGCGCGAAGGACCCCATATAAAATTTATCCGGGAAATCCACCGCAACTTGAGCCTTGTCCGGAATCGGATGTGTTGTTTTGTGCGCCATGTCTTCTGCTGTCGATGCGGCGCGCTTCTTACAGCGTCGCCAGGGTTTCGAGTTGATCCAGGTTCGGGCAAACGTGCAGTTGATCCTCAACGCTTTCCAGATCGGCGAAGCACTCGTCATATAACGGGCACTCTTCACAAACCTCGCCCATGCAAGGCAGTATCCCCGGCGCGGCTTTTTCGGCGCGGTCAGGGTTGATGGCGAGGTTTTCCAGCATCGCCAATAATGGCGGCGGCAGGGTCTTTACATCAATCAGATACATTTTAGTAACCCCTCGATATCCACTCTATGTTCAATATAACCTGAGGAACGATGGGCGCTGTGATCTATGTCAAATCCACACACCGCAACCCGTCCTTTGGCGTTACATCACGGGCGAATCTGTGTTCGAATGACAGGTGAGCTTCACGATCTGGGAATAGGGGGAGGGACATGGTCTCAACGGAAAACGAATTACCCTGGCAATGGGAAGATGCGACATGGCGCGCGATCGTGGACAAGGTCCGCGCCGGGCGGTCTCTAAAACCGAAAATATGGAAGGGCGGCGCGAAGGTCGCCGTGGCGCTGTCCTTCGATTCAGACCATGAAACCGGGACCTTGCGGGAAGGTGAAAGTTCGCCGGGAAAGTTGTCGCAAGGGCAATATGGCAGCCGCGCCGGAATTCCACGTATTCGCAATTTACTGACCAAACACGACATTCCCGCCAGTTTTTTCGTCCCGGCCGTCGTGGCCAAATTATATCCCGAAGAACAGCGGGAATTGGCCGAATTAGGACATGAAATCGGCATCCATGGATGGATTCATGAACGCAACAGCATTTTACCGCCCGAAGCCGAGCGCGATTTGCAATTACGGGCCGGAGACGTTCTGGAACAGGCTTGCGGCGTGCGTCCGGTCGGGATTCGCACCCCATCATGGGATTTCAGCCAACATACGCTGGCCATCAGCCGCGAAATGGGATTGCTGTACGATTCCTCCTTGATGGCGGACGACGAGCCCTACGAACTTGTCGAGGATGGCGTTCCGACGGGCATTGTCGAACTTCCGGTGGAATGGATTCGCGATGACGCCGTGTATTTCAATATGGATCGCAATTCAGGCCTGCGGCCCTATACGCCGCCCGCAAGCGTCCTGGAAATCTTCAAGGCTGAATTCGACGGCGCGGTGCGCGAAGGCGGCCTGTTTTTGTTGACCATGCACCCTCATTTCATCGGTCACCGGTCCCGCATTCGGTTGCTGGAGGATTTGATCGATTATATGCGTGGGCACGCCGACATATGGTTCGACACCCACGCCAATATCGCCCGGTACTGCAAGGACAACGCCTAGTGGCGCAACCGAAACAGATGGTTCCCATCGGTTTCGATCAGTTGCCCCACAAGATAAATGGGTTGGTGGCCCATCACCATTTCGCCAGGCCCTGTCGCTCGATGTGTTGAAACGGGTCGGAATCGCCATAAATTTCACGGAACACCGGCTGCATGTCGGGCGCATCCACCAAAAACCGCGCTTCGGGGTTCAATGCCGCCGCGCGATGCAGGGCGTCGGAAATCGCGAGCCTCTTCACGCGTGTATCGCATTCATCCAGAAGCGCCTTGGTGAAACGGATTAAAAGTGCTTGTTCATCCATGGCACGGGTCCAGTGTTTCCGTAGGCGCAAAATATCGTAAACCATTATGGTTTGATGAGCCTTGCTGAAATAGGGTTCGGTCTCACGACTATGACAAACATCGGGGAGGTTCGCCATGTGCGACGCGCCAACGGAAACAGGGCTGGGGTGGAACGGGTGGATGGAGATACCGCCGCCATACGCCGGTGCGGCCAACACCACCGTCGTCGGCGCCTGGGTGGACCTGTCGCATCCCCTGGAACCGGGGATGCCGCGTGTCTCCTTTTTTCCACAGCCCCGGTTTGAGCAAATCATGAAAATGCCCGACCATCCGTTGAACGTAACGGAAATCCAGATGGTTGTGCATATTGGAACTCACCTGGATTCACCGCGCCATTTCTTCAGCGACGGCCCCGCGTTCGAGGATATCCCGCTGGAGCGGCTTTACGGTCCCGGTATTGTCTGGCCCGTTGACGTAGAGCCGGACGGCCTTATCGAACCAATACATTTCAAAGGGTTGGAAGAACTTCTTAATCCAGGAGATATTTTGGCCCTGGATACAGGATGGAGCGAACATGTCCACACGCCCCTGTACGACCGTCATCCTGCATTAAGCACCGAGGCGGCCCGGTGGATCGTCGCGCATCAGGTCAAGATGTTGGCCGTGGACATGCCGACGCCGGACTTGCCTGTGTCCCGTCGTCCCGATGGCTTTGACTGGCCGGTTCATCACTGCTTGCTCGCCAACGGCGTCTTGGTCGCGGAACATTTGCGGAATCTTGGCGCGATTGGCAGTCAACGAGTGGAATTCATGGTCAACGCCTTAAACATAGAAAACGCCGACGGCGCCCCGGTGCGAATCCTCGCGCGAAATACTGAAATTGCCGGAAACATCTAAAAAAATTACATAAAAATGCTATATAAATCAAGGTAATATAATTTTTTTATACCCTATTCAGGTTACGCCTGAAGGCGTTATGGGTGGTACAAAATACCCACACGACACAAACGTCCTTAGGGGATCAGCGTTGAGTTCACATCTGTCATTCGCCAGCCAATTACAGGTGCTCGTCATCGACGACCACGCGATTATGCGCAAAATCATTCGACGCCTCTTAAAGGATTCGGGAATCGAAACCGTGGCAGAAGCGGAAAATGGCCGCAAGGGTCTCGATTACCTGCTTGACCCCGAATGCGTCGAACCCGATGTCATCCTCTGCGATCTGTACATGGACGAGATGAGCGGGACGGAATTTTTGCATAAATTACGGCGCTCCAAACACACCGACATCACCAAGATACCGGTGATCGTCCTGACCGGCGAAAAGGATGAAATGGTGTTGGACGTGGCGTATCAGGTCGGCGCCGACGGGATCTTGCATAAGCCTGTAACGCCACAGGACTTACGCAAGGAAATCGAGAGAGTCGTTGGGTGCCGGTTGGAAGCAACAAGCACTACCCCGACGCAGGTCCGGGAATCGGAGTGGATATCTTCACAGCGTTCGGCGTAACGATACACGCTTCGCGGCACAGGGCGCAGCCAACGCATTTTTCCACGTCGATCACGGGTCTGCCGCCGGATAGCCACTGCAAGGCGCCGGGAACCGGACAGGACCCATTACAGGCGCCGCATTCCGGCCCCGAGTACGGCAAACACGCAGTTTCATCAATCGTCGCGATGGCCAGTTTATAAGCAGGCGCGTCCTTTGCATCCGGGGCGCGCAAGGCGTTCGGTTCGCAAGCCGTCACGCACGGCGTATCCGGGCACAAATGACACCCACGGTTCAGCAGATCCAGGGCAGGCGTGCCCGCGGCGAGCCGGTCGGTTTTTTCGGGTAGTTTGAAAATAACCTGGTGCGGGCATGCGCTTATGCAATCGCCGCATCGGGTGCAGGTGACCAGAAAATGCGATTCGGGCAGCGCGTGGGGCGGCCGTACCCACCGCAACGCTTCTTGCGCCCGCGAAATCGCGCTGGCGGAATGCGAGGCCGCCTTTTCCAGGCCTCTCTTGAAAAACTCCCGCCGCTCCATGTTGTCATGCTCCTATTGGCGGCCCAGAAGGCGCAAGGGTCGGCTTAATGGGCGTTGCGAATTTTGCCGGTCATGGAACGGCGACGTTGCAGCAATGTAACGCACAGCAATACGAAAACGACGCCCCCAACGATGAGTCCGGTCGGGCCAATGAGCGGCGGTGGGCCAACGCGCATCGCAAAGTCCAGCGTGTGCGATTCGCCGCCATCCACGAATTCCGCGGAGACGATGTATTCACCGGCGTCCTTGAACAGATACGATTGACGATACACGGCGGCGTCTATGGGTTGGCGACCCAATTCCACCTTTTTAGCGTTCACCCATGGCGCCCACGAGTCTTGCCGGGCGCTGAATGTCACCGTTCCTGAGAGCGGAGGGCCATTGTTCACGCGAGCGGCGTACAGATGGATACGGCCCGGTTCGCCGGGCTTGGGAAAGGCCGGAAACACCATGTAGGTCAAAATAAAGTCGCCGACA
>JABJJH010000349.1 GCA_018660965.1 Rhodospirillaceae bacterium
CAAGAAAGGGCATTCTACTTGGGGAATGTCGGCTAATATAAGCCAAAAACCGAGCGACCCCCGTGACGCAAAACAGAATCAAGACAATTTGCTGGCTCGGTTGAAATTCTGTGACATATCAGGTCTTATGCAGAGGCCTCGTAATATAAATTTCGTCCAAGATTGTGAGTGAAATAGATGTCAGATAGGGTGAGAAAAATTTTTTCCGAGATTTTAAAAGTTTCCGTTGACCAACTCGACGATGAGAGTTCTCCGGAAAATACGCCTCAGTGGGATAGCTATGCAGCCATGGATCTAACGCTTGCCCTAGAGGACGAGTTCGGCATTAGGTTAACAACAAAAGACATCGTTTCCATGCGATCCATTGCAATCGTCAAAAACGTTTTGCGTAAAGCTGGCGTGACCGATGTTTGAGGCTGTGGCCCCAGTGTCTAAGGATATGGAAAGCGATCTTCTCTCGCCGGTAACCGCAAAACGCCGATGGCGGGCTTTTGAAGCCGAAACGGCGCATATAGCAAATGAAACAAATATTCGAGCTTATTAGAGGAATACTTGGAACAGAAGCTAGCGTCTATCAGCTATACGGCCAATGCATCGGTCATTCGGACGCAGCAGGAATTAGACCAGGTGTTGCTGGATATAGAGACGTAGACCGCAAATAGCGAACCTGCGTCCGTAGGTCGCACCTGTCTTTATATTCCACCCCTTGAATATGTTTTGCGCTGCAGCATATAACAACGCAAAGCATATTATAACTTGGAGAATGCAATGTCAGGAACGACTCACCCAGGGGCTGGTTGCCTGTGGCCCATGTGGGACCACTCGGAGAAGCCCGATCATCATTATTGCGGCGGCAAGCGCCTCGAAGGTCAATCTTATTGCTCGAATCATTATGTAAAGTCGGTTCGCAGCAGCGAAGAGGAAAAAGTGCCCTTCGTGCCGCATTACAGCTATCAGAAAAAAGCCGCGTAACAATAGGCTACTTTACGCGTATCGGAGGCGACGCCAGTTTGTTCGGGCGTCGCTTTTTGATTCTAAATAATATATATGACCTGCGATCTGGAACGGTGCCCCCGGCGCCCCGGCAACATTCCTAGCGACGATGGTTAGCGCGAGATTCTGGAAGCTGTCATTGAGCACTGCCGAAAACGGCTCTTGCGCCAAATTAATCGTTAAATTTATGTAAATATAATCCAACCGGGTGACGTTTACGCACTGCCCTGAAGGTACTTTAGTCCTGAGAGCAACACATTAGGGCTTATGCCAAGGAAAGGGATCCTTAACAGGATTTGGGAACTCATGAAAAAATTTCATTTAAGTAAGTTTATCGTCGGCGGCACGGCTGCCGCCATGATCGCTATCGCGGCGCCTGCACAAGCAATCGTGGTGTCGACCGATACGCTCGCGTCGAGTCTTGCGAGCACTCTGTTAGGCGCCGGCGCCGTTACGATCACTGGATCCACGCTAAACGGACACAGCACGTCGAGCGGTACCTATACCAATGGTACCGGGACCTATGGCATTGGTGCGGGGATCCTGCTGTCGACGGGTAATGTCAACGATTATGCCGATGGTGCAAACACGGTTGTCAACAAAACCACACAATTCGGCGTGGCGGCAACGCCCGGACAGGAAATATTGCTGGACCCCATCACCGGTGGGGGGTTTGATCATAACGATGTCACGCAACTGAGCATCACGTTCGATGTCGGCGCCGCGACGAGTATATTCTTCAACGCCGTATTTGGTTCTGAAGAATTCCCCGAGTTCGTTAACTCAAGCTTCATTGATGGGTTCGGCATGTGGCTGAATGGCGTCAACATAGCACTTTTTGATGGTCAACCGATCAACATCAATCATCCGGATATGGCCGCTGTCGCGGGCACCGAACTTGACGGCGTTCTCGATCCCACGGGTGGTTCAGGCGCCCCCGTTATGTTGTTCGAGGGGGCAGTCGCGGCGAATTCGATCGGGAACGTACTCAACATCATTATTGCCGATACCTCCGACGATATTCTTGATTCCACTGTCTATCTTTCCGGCTTCGGCACGGAAAATCCCGGCGGTGGCACGACAGGCGGCGGCGCCCAAGTGCCGGAACCGGCTTCGTTTGCGATTCTTGGTCTTGGTCTGCTTGGCTTCGGCGCGGCGCGGCGTCGCCGGCGCGTAAGCTAACGCTTAAAACCCCTTCATATATTGAGACCTGGCGGCCCTTCGGGGCCGCCATTTTTTTAACCGGTGTTTCCAATTATCGGCGATCCATGATCTAAATATCCCTGTTGGTTTGATTTGGGCTGGTTTGATTCGGCGTGTGAGGGATGATCGGGGATGTGGCGACCATGCAGGACAATACCGTTTCCGTTGATAGGTCGGTAACACCGGCGATCATTGAATTCGCCGACAATTTCAACGTGGCGGCGTCGTTCATCGACCGTCATGTAACCGAAGGGCGCGGCGACAAGATCGCGATCCGCGCCGCCGCGGGCGCGGTGACCTATGCGGCGCTGGCCCGCGATGTAAACCGCTGCGGCAATGCGTTTCGGGCGATGGGATTGGCGCCGGGCGACCGGGTGCTGTTGGTGGTCAAGGATTGCGCCGAGTTTTTCTACGCTTTCTGGGGCGCCATCAAGGCCGGGTATGTTCCGGCCCCGCTCAACACCCTGCTGCGCGCCCGGGATTATCAATACATGATTGAAGCGTCGGAATGCGCCGCGTTGGTGTATTCACCCGAATTCGCTGGTGAGGTCGAGCCCGCGCTTGCCGCTGCATCGCATAAACCGGCGCATGTTTGCCGCGTCGAAGGGGATGGGGCGTCGCTGCAATCCTTGATCAAGGCGGCGTCCGACGCGCTGGACCCGGCTCCGGCGACCGCCGATGACGATTGCTTCTGGTTATTTTCATCCGGGTCGACGGGGTTGCCGAAAGCGGCTGTTCACGCCCACAAGGATATGGTGACCACCAGCGAACTTTATGGCGTCGGCGTGCTGGGGTTGGACGAAAATGCGGTGTGTTTTTCCGCCGCGAAGCTGTTCTTCGCCTATGGGCTGGGCAATGCGATGACATTTCCGCTGTGGGTCGGGGGACAGGCCGTCTTGTTTCCGGGGCGCCCAACGCCCGCCGATATGTTCACGATGATCGAAACCTATCGCCCTACCGTCTATTTTGGCGTGCCGACCTTGTACGCCGCCCAATTGCAGGCGCTGGATGGTGGTTCCGCGCCGGATTTGTCGTCGCTGCAGTATTGCATTTCGGCGGGAGAGCCTCTGCCCGCCGACATCTTGCGCCGATGGAAGACCCAGACCGGCCTCGATATCCTCGACGGCATCGGCACCACGGAAATCCTGCATATCTTCATTTCCAACCTGATTGGCGATGTTAAACCCGGAACCAGTGGCCGGATCGTGCCGGGATACGATGCGCGCATCGTGGACGAACACGGCGCTGACGTCGCGGATGGAGAGATTGGGAATTTGCGCATCCGGGGCGGTTCGACACTGAAATATTATTGGCGCAACCCGGAAAAGAACGCCGAAACCATCATCGACGGCTGGGTGCATACGGGTGACACCTATTATCGCGACGAAGACGGGTATTACGTTTGTTGCGGGCGCAGCGACGATATGATGAAGGTCGGCGGCATCTGGTGTTCGCCGGTGGAGATCGAAGCGCGGCTGATTGAACATCCCAAGGTGCTGGAAGCCGCCATTGTCGGGCGCCCCGACGGCGACGAACTCATCAAACCGGAAGCGCATATCATCCTCGCCGACGGGGCTGGCGGATCGGATGATTTGGCGGCTGAACTGCTTCAGCACTGCAAATCGGGTCTCGCGCCGTACAAATATCCGCGCTGGTTCAATTTCGTCGATGACTTGCCCAAAACGGCCACGGGCAAGATTCAACGGTTCAAACTGCGTCAGGGCTGATAATGGCGTTAGTATTTTAATAAATTAATTAATAAAAACAGTTAATTTAGGAAGTTTATTAATGCTTTACATTAATATTATAATTAACCACCACGCACGTAGCGCCGGGTCAGGATGCGCAGGTGATCGCGAAAATGCGGTCGGACCCGGGCGCTCCACGGCGTATCCACCGCCTTTTTCCAGGCGTCGCTGCGCGTTACGTCCGGCGATTCCAGATGGTAGATCGCGACATAGCGGCGCACGCCATCGCCTTCCACGGCGGACCGGTAACGCTTCGCTGCCAGAGTGCCGGGAACAGCGGTAAGGGCGGGAAGGTGCTCTTCGTCATACCAGGCGTTGAAATCGTCTTCTCCCTCGGGCGTCACATTCATGGCGTTGAGCAGCAGCCCACCAGCGCCCGGCGGCGGTGGCGCATCACCGGGCGTAATCTGCGTGCCGTCAAAGCGCAGCAACTTGGTGCACATCGGCGACACGCGTTTCGACCAGACCGACAGATTGTCGTAGGCGATGGCCTTGTAGGGATCGCTTTGCAACACGTCGATGGAGTCCAGGTCGTAGGTGGCTATCGCAACAGTTGGGTCCGACTCGCCGATCCAACGCTCACACACGCCAAACCCCGGCACAGCTTCACGCTCCGGAATATGCTCCAGATCATACCAGTCGTGGAATTCGTCGGTATGCGCGTTGGCGAAATCGAACGCGACAATCAACTGGCCCTTGGCCATGGTTCCCTCCTGCAAGATTGAACAACATCATTTCAGGCCCTCGGTGAAATTGCCAGGGCGTCTGTATTATCCCATCACCTTGCGCAGGATATGACGGCGGTTTGTCGTATGGGGCCGGACTTCGGTGGCCCAGCGGCCCCGTTCGCCGGCTGCGGCCCATTCGGGGCTCAGTAAGACTGCGGGGCTCTCAATCTCATAGGTCACGCTGTAGCGCGGTTCGTCGCCCGGCTCCATAAAACGCCTTTCCCCGCCCAGCATCATATTCAGGGATTCCCGAACCGAGCGCGTCGCCGAGAGAACACCCGGCACGGCGGATAAGTAGGGCACATGCTCCGTGTCGTAGACTTCGTTGAAGAAATCTTCCCAATCCGGTGGCACGTCCATGCTGACAACGAATAGGTACCGCGCTTTGTCCGCCATTTTCGCTCCTGTCGTTTGCCTGACGAACCTGCCGGGAAGTGGTTGTTATTTCCCTGTCTTGGGATTTTTGTGCATCTGACGCAATGTCCAGCCGACACGGTGCAGCGCCATTTTAATCTGGTTCGCCGTCATGTAGGGCTCCAGTTCATCGGCGCCGGCCATGGCTTTGTTGTGACCCTGGTTGGCGGCCAGCCGCAGCCATTTGTAGGCGTTCAGCAAATCTTCGTTTCGGCTGGCGATTTCCGCGTTCGACGCCTTTGTTTTCTTGTCACGGAAGTCCATGTATTGCGCGCCAAGCATCATGCCGAGATTGTATTGCGCGATGGCGACGTCGGCTTCCGACGATAAAAGATACAGCGTCCGGGCGCGTTTGAAATCCACCTTTACGCCGAGGCCGGCTTCCAGCATGACGCCCATGTTGTTCATGCTGGTGGCTTCGCCCCGCTCGGCCCAGTTATTGAACCAGGCGAAGGCTTGCTTGTATTCCTTCGCCTTGAACAGCGCGCAACCGGCCTCCATCAAGCCGTCGCAGAACATAAAGACCTCAATGTCCGGGATGCCCTGAATTTTGGTTAAATCGGGCGCCTTGGTTTTGCTTGCGGCCAAGGCCGGGGTTTCGCTCGAGGCCAAGACCGGGGTTTCGTTCGCGGCCCAAGCCGGAAACGCGAACGCGACAAGAATTAAAATAACGAATTGACGCATCAATGGCCTCTTACCTGATGATATTTTCACGCCATTATATGTAGTCATGCGGTCTTGACGACGCCATCGGAAATAAGCGTTGCAATTTCACCATCGTCATAGCCGTGTTCGCGCAGAATAGCTTCACTGTGTTCGCCGACCAGGGGGGACATGGAGAGCGGCTTGCCTTGCTCCAGCGGCATGATCCCCGGCGCGTTCGGCACCGGCACGCGGCCGATTCCCGGTTGATCCAGCCACGTGAACAGCCCCGTGGCCTTGACCTGGGGGTGTTCCATGAACTCGGCGTATTCATTGACCTTTTCGTGCATGATCCGGGCTTTCGCCAAATGTTCGCAGAAATAGTCCGAATTTTTCTGGCGAAAGGCGTCCTGCACGATGGGGAGAAGTTCAATTTGATTTTCCAGACGGGCGGCGTTGTCGGCGTATCGCGGGTCGTCGCGAAGGTGATTGAGATCCAGCATGTCGCACAGGGGCGCCCATTCGCTTTCCTTGAATAAAATGAAATAAATCCAGCCGTCCGATGTTTCGAACGAACCCGACGGCAATCGGCCCGGCTTTGGGTCGCCGCCGTCAAGATGCGACATGATCACGCGGATTGTCTGCAGGCAAGCTGTGCCCTGCATCAGGCTGACGTCGATGTGACGCCCCTTGGGTTCGTTTCGTTTGGCGTAGAGCGACACCGCCACGGCCTGAAAGGCGTACAGCGATGTCGTCATGTCGCTGACGATGACGCCGACGCGGTGGGGAATTTCATCGAAACCTTTGTTTTGCGACATCAATCCCGTGAAGGCTTGCAGGATTGGGTCCATCGCGGGCCGTTCTCGATAGGGGCCGGTTTGCCCGAACCCGGAAATGGACAGGTAAATGACGCCCGGATTGATCGCCGAGACCGCGTCATACCCGAAACCGAGACGGTCAATAACGCCGGGCCTGAATCCCTCGATGAAAACATCGGCGTCGGCCACCAGACGTTCCACGGCCTTTTTGGCGTCGTCGTTTTTCATGTCGAGGGCGATGCTGCGCTTGCCAAGGTTGGCGGGGACGGAAAACGCCGAGTGGTCTTCGTAGCGCGTGGAAATAAACCGCGACCAATCGCCGCCATGCGGCTCCACCTTGATGACATTCGCGCCATACTGCGCCAGCAACATGGCTGAATAGGGACCGGCCACGCCCTGGCTTAAATCCACGACCTTGATGTCCTTGAACGGCGCGTCGTAGCTCATGTTCCAATTCCCTGGCCAATTAGGTTGATTGATCCCGGTCAATCGCGATACTCAGGTGGCGTAAGCGTCGCGCCGCCGCGTTTAAACGAGTCGTATCAATGGACCTGCACTTTTCAGCAGAATATCGAGCATTTCAAGAAGAAGTCCGTACCTTCGTTCAGGACCACCTGCCGCCGGACATTCGCGAAAAGGTCCGCAAGGGTCTGCGGATCGAAAAGGAAGACGTGCACCGCTGGCAGGATATTCTGGCCAAACAGGGGTGGTTGGTCCCGGCCTGGCCGGTGGAGCATGGCGGCACAGGGTGGTCACAGGTCGAACGCCATATATTCCAGGAAGAACTGGCGCGGGGCGGGGCGCCGTCGACCAGCCCGTTCGGGGTCAGCATGGTCGGACCCGTGATCTACACCTTCGGCAGCGACGCGCAGAAACAATATTATCTGCCGCGCATCGCCAATAATATCGAGTGG
>JABJJH010000110.1 GCA_018660965.1 Rhodospirillaceae bacterium
CGCATCCGCCGCCCGGCCCGCCATCGTGAATGCGCGCGCGCAGGCCCTGGCGCACCCACGCCGCGACGGCGCCGCCTTATACGGCCTGCCGACCACGCACCTTGTTCATGCGGAATGGGCCGCCTGGGCGAACGGGATCGCGGTGCGCGAACTGGATTTTCACGACACATTCCTGCTGGCCGATTACGCCCATCCCGGCGACAGCATTCCGCCGATCCTCGCCGTTGCGCAACAATGCGGGCGAACCGGCGCGGATATCCTGCGCGGAGTCGCGGCGGCCTATGAAGTTCACATCGCGTTAGTCAAAAGCATTTGTCTGCACGCCCACAAAATCGACCATATCGCCCATACCGGCCCGGCGGCGGCGGCGGGAATCGGCGCCTTGCTCGGCCTTGACGCGCAAACCACTTATCAGGCGATCAACCACGCCCTGCATGTCTGCTGCACGACGCGGCAGTCCCGAAAGGGGCGTATCTCCTCCTGGAAATCCGCCGCGCCCGCGCATGCGGGAAAGCTGGCCATCGAAGCTGTCGACCGGGCGATGCGCGGGGAGACCAATCCCACGCCCATCTACGAAGGCGAGGACGGCGTCATCGCCTGGCTTCTGGATGGCCCCGACGCCGAATACACGGTGTCACTGCCGACGCCCGGCGAACCCAAACGCGCGATTTTGGACAGCTACCCCAAGGAACATTCGGCGGAATATCAGGCGCAACCGATGATCGATCTCGCCTTTCGAATGCGGGACAAGATCGCAAACCTCGCGGATGTGGCGAGCATCACGATCCACACCAGCCACCACACCCATGCGGTGATCGGTTCCGGCGCCAACGACCCGGAAAAGTACGACCCCGACGCCAGCCGGGAAACCCTCGACCATTCCCTGCCCTATATCTTCGCCGTGGCGCTGGAAGATGGGATTTGGCGGCACGACGCGTCTTATACGCCGGAACGCGCCCACAGGCCCGAAACCATCGCCCTGTGGCGCAAGATCGTCACCGCGCATGACGACGAATGGGAACGCCGGTACTATTCCATGGATTTGACGGAAAAAGCCTTCGGTGGGCGAGTCGACATCACCATGGCGGACGGCGCCGTGATTTCCGACGCATTGGCGATGGCGAACGCGCATCCGCTGGGCGCCAAACCATTCCAACGCCCGGATTACATCCGGAAATTTCAGACCCTGGCGGCGGACAGCATGAGCGATACGGCCCAGGGGGAATTCCTTGATGCGGTCGAGGCCATGAGCGAGCGCGCGCCCATCGAGCTGAATCCGGTGGTCGACCGCGTCGACCTTGCAACCGGCGAAAATGGGAAACAGGGAATTTTTTAATTAATTATTTTCTTTAATAACGCGTAATATCACTTTGGTTTCCTTGGCAACATTATTGTTGGACTTAATCGCCTGCATCACAGCTTTTTCGGACAGCGCCCCGGAGGCCAGTTCGCTCGACCACGGTTCTTCCAGCCGAAATTCACTATCGACCACGTCGAAATCCACGCCGACGATCATCGCCAGCGGCGTGTTCGCGTGACCACTGGCGATCCATTCCTCGCAGTTCTTTCGTGAAAACATGGAAAGCCCTTCAACGGTCACCGCACGGACATGGGTGGCGTCATGCAGGAAATCATCGTGGCGCGGGTGCGGCACCACGATGGTGATCTTCGCGCCGTGTTGGCACACCCGGTAGAGTTCGCGCAGAACATCAAAGTATTTTTCCGTGGTTTGCCCAAGATGCTCCAGAACATGGATCAGGGCGACTTCCTCGACGGAAGAATCGGGCCAGGGCCACGGCGTATCTTCCAGGTTCAACACCACATCCGGCGCGCATAAGGGACTCATGTCGACATTGACGAATCCCGTCTGCTTGTTGGAACCACATCCCAAATTAAGGCGCATGGCCTACTCCCAAATGGCGCAACGGCGACCGATGACGCCTCCTGCTTCAATAAGGCGCCATGACTTCGCGCCCTGTCCAAGGAAATCAAACCACCGGGTCGATGGGTGGTTGACGGCGAAATCGCTAAAAGTTAGATTTCCTTTCATGTTCCGTTTTTGTTCTGGATGACAAGACCCCAATATCTGGTAACGTCTGGCGACTTTGGCACGAAATGTTGTGGTTTATCCACAAAACAAACAATCCACAGGTGTGGACAGGAGGGGCAATGGAGAACGCAACCGAAGCTTACGCAAGGGATAACTACACTGTGGATAACTCCGCCGATTACCTGTCCGACGACGCCGAAACGGCGCCATTCGATTCGCCGGAACGCTTCGATTCGCCCAACCTGCGCGAAGTAGAAGCTGACGTAGAAGCAAACGACGCGACTCCGGACCTTATGGACGTCGCCCAAAACGAGCGAGGTATCAGCGTCAAAATCGATCGGACGCGCGACAAAAATTTGACGGCGTTCGGCAAGGCGACTCTCCTGGACCGATATTTGCTGCCAAACGAAAGTTTTCAGGACATTTTCGCGCGCGTGGCGATCCATTACGCCGACGACAGTGCGCACGCCCAGCGCCTGTACGACTATATCTCCAAATTATGGTTCATGCCGTCCACCCCGGTCTTGTCCAATGGCGGCACGGATCGTGGGCTTCCGATTTCCTGTTTCCTGAACGAAGCGACGGACAGCCTCGATGGCATCCTCAACCTGTGGAACGAAAATGTCTGGCTGGCCGCTCGCGGCGGCGGAATCGGCAGTTATTGGGGAAATTTGCGCTCGATCGGCGAACAAGTCGGCCAAAATGGCAAGACATCCGGGGTCATCCCCTTCATCCGGGTCATGGATTCGCTCACATTGGCCATCAGCCAGGGGTC
>JABJJH010000109.1 GCA_018660965.1 Rhodospirillaceae bacterium
CGCCGCCGCCCCGATCATGCGGGTGAAGTACGCCTTCGCGCCCGCGACGGCCGCCGGGGCGTCGCCGTAGACTTCCGGCAGATATTCGTGGCGGCGCAGGACATACAGGCTGGTCGCGTCCAGCTCCATGCAGATGAAGGACTGCCATTCGAAATAGCGCGCGCGGTCGGCGATGGCCTCGGGCATCAAGCGGCGGCCCGGTCGGGCGTAGCGTTCCGCCAGATACGCGACGATGGCCGCGCTTTCGCTCATGGTCAGATCGCCGTCCTGCAGGACCGGGATTTTTTGACGCGGGTTCAGCGTGGTGTAGGAGTCCGTCTGGGTTTCGCCGGTGCGCGATTGAATGGGCTCGGTTCGGTATTCGAGATCAAGTTCGATCAACGCCCAATGCGCCCGCAAGGCGCGCGAACTCACAATGCCCCACAGGATGCGGTCGTCCTTCGCCATGGTCGCGCCTTTCGTATCGTTGCGCGCGAATGGTGCGGCATGGCGGCGCTTTGGACAAGGCTTGAGGGCAAGGCTTGTGGGTTGGGACTGATGACCGTTACGTCACTCGCCCATGATCCATTCGGGAACCTGGCCCAGGTAGTTCTGCACCTTCTTCACCCCGGCGACGTTCTCGGCGGCGACTTCCGCCGCTTTTTTTTCGAGGTTCGATTTGACCAGTCCCCAGAGCTGCACGACGCCGTCATCGACGACGACATTGATCAACGCCATGTCCATGCCGATTTCGCCGGACAGGCTTTTGTTCAGGGCGTCCCGGATGGTGCGATCCTCGACGGGGTCGCCGCTTGGTTGGCCGCCCTTCGTCGCGGCCAGGCCGTGCAGTAAATTCGCGCGGCTGACAATCCCGACCACGCGATCATCCTCGACGACGGGGACGCGTTTTACGTGGTGGGTTTCCAGCATCGTCGCGATTTCATGCGCCGGGGTGTCGACGGTGACGGTGTACACCTTCGATGTCATCACCTCGCCCGCGGTCCGCCCGTGCGCCTTGATATAGTCGCCGGCCTTTTGCTGCCGCGAAGCGATGGCGGTAAGCCACCAGGAATGTCGGCGTTCGGTGTCGTTTTCCGGACGGCGCATCAAATCGCCCTCGCTGACTATCCCGACCAGATGCTGGTCTTGATCGACAACGGGAACGGCGCTGATCCGGCGGCTCAACAAAAGCTTGGCGATTTCATGAACCGGGGTTTGGGCGCCCACGGTGACCACATTCGTGGTCATAAGGTCTGCTGCGCGCATCTCTCATCTCCTACATGTGGTGAGCATGGTTAAGAGTGCGCAGTTTCAGCGGCCCCGGCCATGACATGGATCATGCCGTGATTGGTCACTGCGAAGTGCTGCTTGCGTCGCATGTGGAGCCGCGCCACAATTCGTGAAACCCAACTGTGGGGAATTTTTAGGGAGAACACGATGGCTTTGGAAATAATTGGATTTCCGCGCTCCAACTTCGTTCGCACCGTGTGCATGGTCGCGCGGGAAAAAGGAGTCGACTACGATTTGACGCCCGCCATGCCGCATTCAGACGAAGTCAGGGCGATCCACCCGATGGGGCAAATTCCCGTCATGCGCCATGATGGCCTGGAACTGGCCGAATCCCAGGCCATTGCGCGGTATATCGACGACAGTTTCGACGGCGCGCCGATGATCCCCCGCGATCCCCGGGCCGCGGCGCCGGTTAATCAATGGATATCGATGACCGCCTCGTCGGTGGACCAACTCTTGATGCGCCGTTACGTCGTAGAATACGCGTTTCATAAGGACGACGACGGCAACGTGGTCCGGACAGAAATCGACAAGGCGATCAAGCGCTTTCCCCGCATGTTCGCGATGCTGGAAGCCGCCGTTGCGCCGGGTTTTCTGGGAAGTGACTCCTTTTCTATGGCGGACTGTTTCCTGGTTCCGATTCTGTCGGCGGCGCGGAGTTTTCCCGAAGGCGAGGCGGCCCTGGCGGGGTCGCCCGCGTTGACGGCTTACTTTGAAAAAATCGCGGCGCGGCCCAGTTTCGTCGATACAGCGCCATGACCGATTATTCGGATTACAGGACTCTGGCCATCGATGCGCGCTCGGACGGCGTCGTTGTCGTGACGCTGAACCGCCCGGATCGTCTGAACGCCTTCGACGGCGTCATGCGTGAAGAAATCCGCCGAATGCTGCATCAGATTCGCGATGACGACGCAGCGCGGGCGATGGTGTTGACGGGGGCGGGGCGGGGGTTCTGCTCCGGCGCCGATCTGGGGGCGGAAGACAAACGAAGTTGGCCGACGGCGTCGAACGAGCCGCGCTTCGGGTGGTGCCTGGATTTGCTGGAGATGCCGAAACCGACCATCGCCGCGATCAACGGCGTGGCGGCGGGCGGCGGCCTTGGGTTGGCGCTGTTGTGCGATATCCGGTTCTGCGCCGACACCGCGCGGCTGTTGCCGATCTGGCTGAAGCGCGCCATTCACCCCGATGATCTGGTGACCTGGACGTTGCCGAAACTCGTCGGGTACGGTCGCGCCCTGCAGTGGCTTTATCTGGCCGAGGACATTGATTTGGCTGAGGCGCGCGCGGCGGGTCTCGTTCAGGAAATCACGCCGCCGGGCGATCTGCTGGACCGGGCGCTGGCGCTGGCGACGCGGCTGGCCGCCGGGCCCACCAAGCATTTCGCGCTGACCAAGCAGGCGGTTTTGAAGGGGCTGACACGGGAGCCCTGGGACGGCGCAATGCTGGAATCGTGGGGGCAGGACCGGGCGTTGGATTCTGAAGATCGACGCGAAGGCGTGCGCGCCTTCCTGGAAAAGCGACCGCCCCGGTTCGTTGGCCGCTGATTAATTCGTCCCATCTGGCGGATCTATTAATACATTCTTCACGAATTGGATATTAACACTATTCTGAGAAGTGTCATCATAGAGCAAACGCTCATATGCACTCGCTGAAATGAACATTGGAGCAAGCCTATGAGCGCAAGTTTATACGAACGTGTTGGCGGTGCGGCCGCTGTCGACGCGGCGGTGGATTTATTCTACCGGAAGGTATTGACGGACGGCTCGATCAGCCATTTTTTTGACGATACGGATATGGATGCGCAGCGCGCCAAGCAGAAATCGTTTCTGACGATGGTGTTCGGTGGGCCGCACGAATACACCGGAAAAGACATGCGGACCGCACATGCGCCGTTGGTTGAAAAGGGGTTGAATGATTCCCATTTCGACGCCGTGGCGGGTGTCAACGCCGGAGTAAAAATACACCATTGGCCGGAGTAAAAGTACACCACTTTGTATGATGTAATACTCGGTGTTGCGGGTTGTCCCGTTAGTCCATAGGAGGGACCCGTGCTGCTTTGCGTAGCGCTTTAGCGTTACGC
>JABJJH010000526.1 GCA_018660965.1 Rhodospirillaceae bacterium
AATTTCTTTAAATATTTGATATAGTGCGGTTCATGACTGATTCTCCCGATTCCTACGAAATCAAAGACAAGAGTACGTACAATACGGCGGTGCAGGCGCTCAGTCGGAAAAGCCGTCCGCCCGCGATTTTGCGGTTCATCATGCAGGCGCTGGAAAAATACCGGCAGAACCGCAAGATGGGTTGGTCCCGACCGTGGAATAAATACGGCATCATGACCTTCCAGAGTTTCAAACTCGACTTTTCCGGAAATGGCGACTCGGCTGGGGGTGACCCGGTTGAGGCGGCGTTGATTGACGGCGCGCGGGCGGTTGTCGCGGCTGAATGCGCCGCCATGCCGGAAGAGGCGGCGGCGTTTATCGACGATTTGCTGGCCGATGCCTCGCGATCCGCTTTGATGGGCTTTGTCTTCGTCCATGAATTTACCGAGAACGACAATCGATTCGAAGGCGTGACGCTCAGTTTTGGCCGGGTCAAGGACAAGCGGTTTCGCGACCGTTTCGATCTGATATTCGAAGCGCCGGTCGGCGCGGCGGGCGTTGGGGAATTTTCCCGTCTTCGGGTGTTCGTCGATCCCTATTTGGGCGTCGGGGAACCGGCCTGGACGACCACGGTTGATCCCGTCGCCGCGCCCGCGTCGAAGGCGTTGTTTGATCGTCTGGCTGAATTGTCCTGGGACTGGGCGGGAGAAGACGCCCGCATTTGGGACCATTGGACGTCCGCTTATATTGAATATTTCGGACCCCGACAGTGGCCTGCGGAACAAAGTCATTTCCACTCCCCGGACGCGCCGCCGCACGCCCGGCGCGCCGCTTCCTGACCCCACAGGCCCTTGGTATGAATATCGCCAAACGCGCCGTGCAAATCGCGAAAATCGGAATGGCGGCGCGCAAGCTCCGGAAAAGCAGCACCGAGGCCGATAAACAGCTTGCGCGTCAGGCGTTGGCGAATTTGTTCGCGGATGCGCGTGGCGGCGTCATGAAAATCGGTCAGTTGATGGCGGGCCAGGACGATGAAAACCCGTTCGCCGATCTGGCTACGGGGATCGACCCCCTGGCGCTCGACGAAGTGGCGACGGCGATCGAGGCCAGCCTTGGTCAACCGCTGGACGCCGTGTTCGCCGAATTCGACGAATCGGAAGCCGCGGCCTCGCTGGGACAGGTTCACCACGCCCGCTTGAAAGACGGAACCGAAGTGGCGGTCAAGGTGCAGTATCCGGGCATCGCTGACGCGGTCGCGGCGGAATTGACCCTGGCCGGGTTGATGCCGGGCGTTGGTCCGGTCAAGAAATGGGGGTTCGACCTTGCCGGTTACAAAGCCGCGCTGAAGGGCAATATGGACCGCGAACTGGATTATCGGAACGAGGCGGAACGTCAAATCCGATTTCGCGAACGGGTCACGGTCCCCGGCCTTGTCGTGCCCGCCGTCCATTCGAACCTCTCCAGCGAACGGTTGCTGGTGCAGGACTGGCATTTGGGCGTTCGATTGGCCGATGTCGCGTACTGGACACCTAAAGACCGGACCGAAGTCGGACGCATCCTGTTGGCGACGCTGTTCAAGAGCCTGTTCGACGCGGGCGAGGTCCACGGCGACCCGCATCCGGGCAACGCCTATTTCCACAAGTCGCCGACCGCCACCCCGGTTGTCGTGTTGATGGATTTCGGGTGCACCGCGCCGGTGCGCGAAGTCCAGCGCATGGCCCTGCTGAAACTTATTCTGTCTTTACGGGAAGGCCGAAACGACATGGCCTTGCGCGCCTTTGCGGGCATGGGGTTCGATCCCGTGAAATTGTCGGCGATCTCGGAATCAATGCCGCAATTGGCCGAAATACTGATGGCGCCGTTTTTGGCCAATCGGGCCTTCACGATTTCGGAATGGCGCTTGAAAGATCGGTTCGAGGCGTTGATGGGCGAAAACCGGTGGTGGTTCCGCGCCGCCGGCGCCCCCGCCGATATATTGTTGCTCCGCGCGTTTCAAGGCGTCGCGCATCAGTTGGACCAGCTTGGCGCCGCGCTCGACTGGTGGGCGGTGCTGGTTGATGCGGTGTCGCCGGAAACCATCGCCAAGGCGCAAGGTTATACGGTGCCGCCCTTGCCGTCCGGCGTTACGGAAGGGGCCGTTCCCGCGCCCTCGGCCGGCGCCGAACCGACGGCGGCGAATTTACGGGTCCAGGTGCATGAAGGTGACCGGCAAATTGTATCGATCACGATGCCCGCGAAAGCGGCGTTGAACCTCAAGGATCTGGTGCCCGACGATGTGTTGGAACAAATCCAGAAATCCAGGGAGATCGACCTGGACGCCATTTTGACTCGACTCCGCACGCGCGGGCTGCAGCCGCAGGACATACTCGATTTCGAAAAACCGCCGAAACGCTATCGGATATGGCTGGCGTGATGCAAAGGATTTAAGGCCAGAGGGATTTAAAAAATGAAGGCTATCATGCTCGCGGCGGGCACGGGCACGCGGTTACAACGGGTCGCCGACGCGCCGCCCAAGACACTATTGCAATTTGGCGGGAAAACCCTGTTACAGCGCCATGTGGAAATTCTGCAATACCTCGGGTTTGACGAATTGGTTATGGGCGTTGGACATAACGCGCCCATGATCCACGCCGAAATAGAGCGGTTGGGGGTGGGCGATTTCGTGCGGACCGTCCATAACCCCGACTACATGCTGGGCGCGATATTCACCCTATGGGCGTTGCGCGCGGAATTCGAAGGGCCAGTGGTGTTCATGGATGGCGACGTTTTGTACGACCATCGTCTGATGGCGCAATTGATCAATTCATCGGCGGAAACGTGTTTCGCCATCGACCGCACCGTGCGGCCCGGCGATGACCCGGTGAAGCTGTGTTTCCGGAATGGCGACATCGTTGATTTCCATAAACTGCCGGACCGTCCGCATGACGATTTCGCCGAGTGGATCGGGTTTCTGCGCTTGTCCCCCGACATTTCAGCGCGCGTGGCGGAATCGGCGCGGCCCTATATTGAGGTCCGCGACACGGAAGTCATCTACGAACAGACGTTTCGCGACCTATTGCACACGCTGCCGCAGGGGAGTTTTGGCGTCGAGGACATCACCGGGTTGCCGTGGACCGAAATCGACTTTCCCGAAGACCTTGTGAAGGCTGAGTCGGAGATATTCCCAATTCTGGCCCCGTTGCCAGGCTAAGCAATATGACGGGATGGGCGCATATCGATCCACCGTGGGACCAACGCATCGCACGCGTGCTGGTGAAGCCGTTGACGCGAACGCCGGTGACGCCGAACCAGGTCACGACGGTTAGCCTCATCTGCGGCGTCGCGGGCGGCGTTCTTTTGGCGTTTGGCGGCACGGCGATGGGGTGGGGCGCGCTGTTGTATGTTCTGGCGCAGTTCATCGATCACATGGATGGTGAATTGGCGCGCGCGACCGGACAGACCAGCGTCTTCGGACACTATTACGATCACATCGCGGGCGGCGTCTTCGAATTTATGATGTTCGCCGGTCTTGGAATTGGCTTGCAACAGGCGGCGTTCGCGCCTTTTGGCGTCGCCGCGCTTGGCCCCTGGGCGTCCGCGATGGGTTTCGTCGCCGCGCTGTCGGTCGCGGTCACGGTGACGATTCGCATGGAAATATTCCGGCGCTTTGGCCGCGACGCCATCGATCAACCGGGCTGGGGCGGCTTCGAAATCGAGGACATCATGTATATCGTCGGGCCGTTGGCGTGGTTCGGCGGTCTGGAAGTCTTTTTGCTGTTGGCCGCCATTGGAACGCCTGTCTTCATGGTCATGACAGTGTGGGAATTTATGGCGCGCAGTGCGGGGAAAAAACCTTGAGGGCGTTGGTGACAGGCGCCACGGGCTTCGTGGGCGCCGCAGTGGTTCGCGAACTGCTCAAGGATGGCGCGGACATCCGCGTTCTGGTGCGGGCCCAAAGCGACCGTTCGAATATCGACGGCCTGTCGGTTGAACCGGTCATCGGCGATTTGCGCGACGCCGATTCGTTGCGTGATGCGGTCGCGGGGTGCGATGCGGTGTTTCACGTCGCGGCGGATTACCGGCTCTGGACGCCCCGGCCGGAAGATATGTACGAATCGAATGTCGAAGGGTCGCGAAACCTGGTGCGTGCCGCCGCCGACGCTGGAGTCAACCGAATCGTCTATACCAGCAGCGTCGCTGTTCTGGGGATCATTCCCGACGGCGCGCCCGGCGACGAGGACACGCCGGTGACGCTGGATAACATGATCGGTCATTACAAGCGCTCCAAATTCCTGGCCGAAGCGGCAGTGCGGGATTTGGCCGATGCGGGCGCGCCGGTGGTCATCGTCAATCCGTCCGCGCCCATCGGACCGCGCGACGTCAAGCCGACGCCGACGGGCCGCATGGTGATTGAAGCGGCGAGCGGCCGCATGCCCGCTTATGTCGATACCGGGCTGAACCTGGTCCATGTGGAAGACGTGGCGGTTGGTCATGTGCTGGCCCATCGCCATGGGAAAATTGGCGAACGGTATGTGCTGGGCGGCCAAAATATGATGCTGGCGGAAATCCTATTCGAAATCGCAACGCTCGCCGGGCGCAAACCGCCCCGGGTGAAATTGCCGCATGGATTGGTCATGCCGGTCGCCGCCCTTGTCGAAGGCTGGGCGCGGTTGACCGGCGGCGGCGAACCTTTCGTCACCATGGACGCGGTGCGCATGGCGAAAAAGCGCATGTTCTATTCTTCCGCCAAGGCCGAACGGGACCTTGGGTACACATCGCGACCGCCGGTGGACGCGCTGCGCGAAGCCCTGACGTGGTTCCGGGCGCGCGGGATGCTGGGCTGACGCATGAATCGCACCATGGCCATAGCGCTGGCGTTGGGCGTTTGCCTGATAACCGGGTTGATCGTCTGGTCGGGTGCGGCGGATGTGTTTCGGGTTGTCGCGACCATTGGCTGGGGCGCGTTGATCGTCAGCCTGTTTCGGTTCGCCTTGTTGATTTTCGACACATTGTCCTGGCGTACGGTGCTGGACGCCGCGACGCGTCCGTCGATAGGCCGTTTGTTTTGGGTGCGGTGGATCGCCGATTCGATCAACACCCTGTTGCCCGTGGCCCGGATCGGTGGCGAATTCGTGCGGGCGCGATTGCTCGCCCGTGACAGCGCCGGAGGAACAAACCCGGGGGGGGCTATCTCGGGCGCTACCGCCGGCGCC
>JABJJH010000473.1 GCA_018660965.1 Rhodospirillaceae bacterium
CGTCGGCGAAGGGCTGATCGTTCGCCGCGAAGGTCGCAGCGGTGAAAAGACAACCCGCCGAGAAAAGAACGGCGAACAGAAATTTTCGCATGGGGTTGCTCCCTAATTGGCAAGACCGTCTATGAACTTGGCGAGCGCGATGTCGCGGGTGCTGACCCCGCCGCAATCATGCGTCGTCAGTGTGATCTCAACCGAACCGTACACATTCGACCATTCGGGATGGTGGTCCATTTTTTCCGCCTGCATCGCAATTCGCGTCATGAACCCCCACGCGGCGTTGAAGCCGGCGAACCGGAACGATTTACAAATCGCGTCCCGGTCCCCGGAATTCGCCCACCCGTCGAGGGCGTCAAGCGCGGCGCGGCGCGCCGTATCGGTTAATTTTTGCACCATGAAATCCAATTGTAGCGAAACACCGTCGGCTAGCGCAAATTCATAAAAATAGAACAGATTCACGACGTTAAATGGGGCGCGCGAAATGCACCCTATTTAAAGTCGACCTGTTGTAGGCTATCGTCGGCGGCGCAATGTTCGACGCCGATCCACCCAGCCTCGCCGATTTCGAAGCCATGGCCGCCCAGGCGCTGGCGACGATCCCCGACCGCCTGCGCGTCCATCTTCGCGATGTGGTCGTGCGCGTCGAAGATTTCCCCAGCGAAGACACCTGCCGGGACATGGATTTAGACTCGCCGTTCGACCTGCTCGGGCTCTACGACGGTGTCGCGTTGGACCACAAAAGCATCGGCGATTCCGGTGGCGTCGACATGATCTTCCTCTACCGGCGACCGCTTCTGGATTATTGGTGCGACCACGGCGGCGGCCTGTCCCACCTGGTGCGCCATGTGGTCATCCACGAAGTCGGGCATCATTTCGGCTTTTCTGACGCCGACATGGAAGCGCTGGAGCGGGAAGCGCCGGAACAGGAAGCGCGGGACTAAACCAGTTTGGACACCCGATCCCTGAGCATCGGCAGGACATCCGCTTCGAACCAGGGGTTCTTTTTGCGCCAACCCGTGTTGCGCCAGCTTGGATGCGGCAACGGGATATGGCGCGGCGCGTAGTCCCGCCACGCGGCGACGGTGTCCGTCAATGTGCGCTTGCGATCCTTGCCCAGATAACGCCGTTGCGCATACATCCCGACCAGCAAGACCAACTCGACATCCAACATCTGCGGCAGCAGCAAATCGTGCCACGCAGGCGCGCATTCGGGCCGGGGCGGTTTGTCGCCGCCGCGCGCCTGGACGCCGGGATAGCAAAACCCCATGGGCATGATCGCGACGCGGCTTTCGTCGTAAAACACATCCTTGTCGAGCGCCAACCACGCGCGCAACTGGTCGCCGCTGCGGTCGTTCCACGGCACGCCGGTTTCATGCACCCGGGTTCCCGGCGCCTGCCCGACGATCAACAGCGTCGCCGACGCCGACGCGCGCACCACCGGGCGCGGACCAAGGGGTAAATCCGCCGCGCACAGATCGCATCGACGAATATCCGCCAATAGTAATTTAAGGTCAGGCAGGTTACGCGGCATCTGACAAACCGTACTCGGCTTCGGGGGTGTAAATGGCGCCGGATCGGGACAGGAAACTGGAATACAGAACGAACCGATCCACGGGAATGGGTCCGGTGTGGAAACCGGCATGGTTCCCGACATAGGCGTCGAGGCGCGCGCCATCGGGGCGCTTGAGACGGGCCATGGTCACATGAGGCGCATATTTCCGGTGTTCTTCCGTCAACCCGGCCCCCATCAACGCCACCTCGATTTTCGATTGCAGATGACCAAGCGCATCGCAGGCCGCGACGCCCGCCCATAATATGCGCGCCTTGGCGCCCTTGCCGAAATACCCAACGCCGGACAGTTCCACCGAAAACGCAGGCGCGCGAACCCGAAACAAGGCCGCGTCTATATCTCTCGCCACTCCTTGATCGACTTCGCCGATGAAGCGTAGGGACAGGTGATAGTTTTCCCGCGCAACCCATTTCGCGCCGGAGACGCCGCCGCGAAGATCATACAGTCGCGACCGGATGTCTTCGGGAATGGGGATGGCGGCGAACAACCGGATCATGGCGCTGGTCCTGCTATAGAAACCCGGCCTGCTATAGAAACAACGTCAGGACGCCGGTATAGCCGTACAGCCGGTCATGGCTGATTTCACCATTGGCGAAAAATCCGGCGAGGGGAAAATCGCCCAGTTCCTCGCGGATCAACCCAAGCTCCTGACTGCCGGGGCCGAACTGGTTGGGCCCGCGCGCCACGCATGAAAAATACAACCCGCCGCGAATCGGTGACGCGCCCGCGCGGTGTTTGAGGTCGCGCGCCATGCGGCGCAAATCCTCGACGGCGGAATCGTGATCGCGGCGGCAAAACATGACCGAATCGCCGACGGATACATAATCGCCAATGCCCACGGCGTCATGCGTGGGGTCGATTCCGGTCAGGTTGCGCACCAGATAATCGGCCGTATCCGAGCCCTTGACCGGCAGGGCGGCGAAAATATACCCTGCGATCCGCCGCAAATCGCGGGCCAGAACCTCGCCCACATCGACCTTCAACATCGCCAGCGCCGGTTCGCCGTCCAGCTCCAGAATGACATTCTGCTGCGCTTCCGTCACCGTGCGGATGGGGCCAATCGGGGAACAGCCCTGGGTCAATCCCGCCTGCACCGGCACGTCTTCCAGGGACAGCAACACCCCGGAAACATCGCCTTCCGCGACTTGATCCGCCAGTTGCGCCATGCGTCCGCGCGATGCGGTAAGGCCGCCAACCAGAAACCCGCTGGTGGCGCCGGACAACGCTTCCAGACGTTCGGCCACACCTTGGGTTCCGGGGTCGGCGTGAACGACCCCCAGGGACGCCGCGACCGATGTCAGCCAGGCGCCGTGATCGGCGGTGACGCCGGAAACGTCGTCGCGCGCGCCCGCGAACACCCGAAACGCGGAATCGGGAATTGGCGCGACCAAGACCGATATCGCCGGTTCGTCGAAATATTCCACCCCGGCGGCGCAAACGCCCATGCCGATGGTCCCAACCCAATGCGGCACGCCGGTGGCCTGACGTATGAAAACGGCGATGTCGTCGAAATCGCTGGCGTAAGCGTCGGTGACATAGAGGAAACCCAGCCGATGCGCTGCGCTCAATGTGCCGAGCGCCATGACAATCGGGCCCATGGCTTCCTGCCATGTCGGCGCGGTCGCGTGCGCCGCCCTGAAGGTTTCCGTTTGCGTCATGGGTCCGTTCCTTTTTCGTTACGGTTGTTTGAACCGTTGCGCCTGATTGGAATTCTTCCCCCCTAATTGGAGTTCTTCCCCCCTAATTGGAGTTCTTCCAAAGACGATATTCGTTTTGCACCAAGGGCGCCACGCCTTCAACGATCACGCCGACGCCCTTGGCGTTCGGGTGCAATCCGTCCGGTAGGGTAAACGCCGGTTTCACCGCCACCCCTTCCAGAAAAAACGGATAGAACGTCACATTCCACGCGCTGGCGAGGGCGGGGAAAATCGCGTTGAAGGCGGTTTCATAGTCAACGCCCATGGACGGCGACGCCCGCATCCCCGTCAATAAAACACGCGCGCCCGTCGCAATGATCCGTTTGTAAATCCGGTCCAGATTCATTTTCGTCCACGCGGGATTGACCCCGCGCAACCCGTCATTGGCGCCCAGTTCAAGGATAACCAGATCCGGTTTTTCCACCAACAGCCAATCGATCCGCGCCAACCCACCCGCCGTGGTGTCGCCGGACACGCCTGCGTTGATGACCCGGACGGCGTGACCTTTGCTGCGAAGCATCACTTCCAGCCGCACGGGAAACGATTCCGCCGCCGCCAGCCCGTATCCCGCCGTCAGACTGTCGCCAAACGCCAGAACAACCATATCGCGCGCCCTCGTTTCAGCCCCCCTCGCCGGGACGGTCCGGGCGGCGATCAACACGACGACAATCGCAATTACAATTGCGCCGCCGTTGAAAAGCGTTTTTATGGAACCATATCGACCGAAAGCCATTATCGGAACCCTTCAACCTTGCGCGGCAACATCCATTCGCCATGACCGTTTTCCAGCCCAATCCCCTTAACACGCCAGCGACCGACGCGCCCGTCATCGCGCTGAAAAACATCGTTCTTAATCTGACCAGCGCGGCGGGCGAGGTCAATATCCTGCGCGATGTCAGCCTGTCCGTCGATCCCGGACAAACCGTCGGTCTGGTCGGGCCGTCGGGCGCGGGCAAAACGTCGTTGTTGATGATCGTCGCCGGGCTTGAACAACCAACGGGGGGACGCGTCGTGGTTGGCGGTTACGATTACGATGGCCGGAACGAAGACGATCTCGCCCGCTTCCGCCGGGGCAATGTCGGCATCGTGTTCCAGGACTTCCACCTTATCGCCACGATGACGGCGCTGGAAAATGTCGCGTTGCCGCTGGAATTCGCCGGAGAACCGGACGCCTTCGCGCGCGCGGCGACCGCGCTGGACGCCGTTGGCCTTCAGGCGCGCACCGCGCATTATCCCGGTCAGCTATCCGGCGGCGAACAGCAACGCGTGGCGTTGGCGCGCGCCTTTGTTTCGAACCCGACGCTACTGCTCGCCGATGAACCGACAGGCAACCTCGACCAGGATACGGGCGACCGCGTTATTGATCTGATGTTCGCCTTGTCGAGCGAACACGACACGACGATGTTGTTGATCACCCATGACCCGGCCATTGCGCAACGCTGCGACCGGATTGTCCGCATCGTCGATGGCCGAATCGCCGCTCCGGACAGTACGTGACCTTCGCGTCCCAAGTCCGACTCGCCGCGCGTCTGGCCCGGCGCGAACTTCGCGGCGGCGTGGCGGGATTTCGAATTTTCCTCGCCTGCCTCGCGCTTGGCGTCGCGGCCATCGCCAGCGTTGGATCAATTTCCGCCGCATTGACGGCGGGGATGCGCAACGACGCCAAAATTATTCTCGGCGGGGATGTGGACCTTCGCCTGTCGCACAGACCGCCAAGCGCGGCGCAGCGCGAATGGCTGACCGCGAATGGCGCCATATCGGAAACGCGCCAGTTTCGTTCGATGGCGATTTATGGGGCGACTTTTGGGGCGACACCTGGCGTTCAACGCGCCCTGATCGAAGTCAAGGCGGTCGATGCCGTCTATCCCCTGTTCGGGCGCGCGGTTCTGTCCACCGGGCAACCCCTGCACGACGCCATCGCCGAGCATAACGGGCGCCATGGAATCGTTGTCGAAGGTCGGCTTCTGGAAAAGACCGGCGCGAAAGTCGGGGAGACGCTGCGCATCGGCGACGCAGTGCTGCGCATCGCCGCGACCCTCGATAACGAGCCGGACCGCGCGGCGCAGGGCTTCACGTTAGGGCCCCGGGTCATGATGTCGATGGCGGCGCTGGACGCCACCGGGTTGGTGAAACCCGGCAGCCTGATTCGCTATCACACGCGCGTTGCGATCGCCGACTCTGTATCCGTGGAAGACTGGCGCGCTTCACTGCACGACCGGTTCCCCAAGGCCGGGTGGCGCGTCCGGGATATGCGCGACGCGGCGCCGGGCGTGCGCCGTCTGATAGAACGGGTCACCATGTTCATGACGCTGGCCGGTCTGACCGCACTGTTGGTCGGCGGGGTCGGCGTGGGCAATTCGGTGCGCGCGTTTCTGGGCGCCAAAACCAATGTCATCGCGACCCTCAAATGCATTGGCGGCGACGGCGGGCTTATCAATGCGGTGTATTTTCTGCAAATCGCGGCCATCGCGACCCTGGGCGTCGCCATCGGGTTGGCGCTTGGCGCCGTCGCGCCGACCGTCCTGCTGCCGATAATTGGCGCCCGCCTGCCGGTGCAGGCCGCCATGGGGCTTTACGCCGAACCGCTAATGCTGGCGGCGGCCTATGGGTATCTGGCGACGCTGGCGTTTTCCCTGGCGCCGCTGGCGCACGCCCGAACCGTGCCCGCCGCGCGATTGTTCCGCGATGTGCTGGGGAACCGGAATAGCGACCAGAGGGCTTCCAGATTTTCCCAATGGCGATTGGCGGGACTGGTTGCGGCGACCACCGGCGTGCTGGGCGTACTGACAATTTTAACGGCGTCGGACCGGTGGATTGCGGCCTATTTCGTCCTGGGCGCCATCGCCGCGTTTGCGATATTTCACCTTGTCGCCATCCTGGTGGGCGAAGCGGCGAGGCGCGCACCCCGGCCAAAGCGAACGCAACTTCGCATGGCGCTGGCCAATATTCACCGGCCCGGCGCGACGACAACGCAAATCGTCGTATCGCTGGGCCTGGGCTTGACCGTGCTGGTCGCCATCGCCCAGGTCGAAGGGAATTTGACGCGGCTGGTGGCCAACACGGTGCCGCAAAATGCGCCGTCCTATTTTTTCATCGACATCCAACCCGACCAAACCGAAGCGTTCGACCGATTGACCCGGAATTTCGACGGCGTCACGACAGCGGCGCATGTCCCCATGCTGCGCGGCCGCATCATCACGGTCAACGGCGTCCCCGCCGACAAGATAAAGCCGCCGCCGAACTATACCTGGATTTTGCGCGGCGGCCGGGGGCTCACATGGTCGGCGACGCCGCCCGCCACCGGCAGCGCCGTCGTGGAAGGCGACTGGTGGCCGCCCGATTACGCCGGGCCGCCGTTGTTGTCGTTCGACGCCAAGGCGGCGAAGGGGCTCGGCGTCGGGATCGGCAACACGATTGGCCTGAATGTCCTGGGCCGCGAGATCACGGCGCGCATCGCCAATTTGCGATCCATCGAATGGGCGTCGTTCGGGATTAATTTCGTCATGATCCTGTCGCCCGGCGTTCTCGACGGCGCACCGCAATCCCACATCGCCACCGCCCGCGTCGCCCCCGAGCGGGAAGCCGCGCTGGAATCCGCCGTGTTGTCGGCGTTTCCGAACGTGTCGGCGATCCGCATCAAGGATATCCTGACAACGCTTCAGGATATGATCGCAGCCCTGGGTCAGGCGGTCCGGGTCATCGCGATCGTCGCCCTGGTTTCCGGCGCGCTGGTGCTGGCCGGGGCGGTCGCAGCCAGCCAGCAACGGCGCATCTACGACGCCGTCGTGCTTAAGGTTCTGGGGGCGACGCGGCGCGAAATACTGGCCATGCTGGTGATGGAGTTCGCGGTGTTGGGCGTCGTCACCGGCATTATCGCCGCGGCGTTCGGCGCGCTGGCCGCCTGGGGCGTCGTCACGCAGCTTTTGGCGTCACAGTGGCATTTTCTGCCCGACGTCGCACTCGTGACAATCGTCGCGTGCGCCGTGGCGACGGTCATCGCCGGGCTGCTGGGAACCGGCGCCGCGCTCGGTCGGAAGGCCGCGCCCCTGTTGCGAAACCGATAGCGCCGGACCACACCCAGATGGCCTTCGCGTCAAACACGCACATGTCATTATGAATCCCGGTTTGGATCGCTATGATGACCGGACATTCACAACAGGAGGCTCGGTCATGCGTCATTTGTTCATGCGGAATTCGATTTTAGGAATTCTGACGCTTGTCACGCTCGGCGTGTTCGCAACGGGGCGCGCTTATGCGGAATCCATGGAATACACCATCGATCCCAGCCATCTGACCGTCGCGTTCAAGGTTCATCACGTCGGGTATTTCAACATGGTCGGCCTGTTTGCGGCGGGGTCGGGCGCGTTTTCCTTCGACGAAGACACTGCGACGCTGTCGGATTTGAAGGTCGTGGTTGAAACCAAAAGCGTGTTCACCGGGCACAAGAAGCGCGACGCGCATTTGCGCAGCGCGGATTTCCTGAACGCCTCGGAGTTTCCGGAAATGGTGTTCGTCGGCAAAACCACCGAGAAAACCGGGGAACGGACCGGCAAGGTGCACGGCGAATTGACCCTGCTGGGCGTAACCCGACCGATAACGCTGGACGTTCGATGGAATAAATCGGCGGATCACCCGATTTATAAACGCTGGACCCTTGGGATCGACGCGTCGGGCGTCTTGAAACGCAGCGATTTCGGCATGGCCTACGCCGTCAAGAACGGCTGGATCGGCGACGAGATAAAATTGATGATTGGATTCGAGGCCTATCGGGAATAACGCGATAGGCTCGCAAACCACGTAATTTTGTTGAAATCCATCACGAAACACCCAATATTCCGTCTAACGTTAATTATTGTTAAAAAGCAGGGGTAGAAAATGGCATTGGATCCTCGAAATCGAGCGTTCACCTTGGGCGCCGGCGCCGCCAGTCAGGCGGGTGTCGATGAGGGACTGCGAAGCTACATGCTTCGTGTTTACAACTACATGGGCACGGGGCTGGCGCTGACCGGCGCGATGGCCTTCATGGTCGCGCACACGCCGGTCTTGCTGCAATTGTTCTACGTACAAACGGCGCAGGGCGTCCAGCCCACGATGCTGGCCTATGTCGCGATGTTTTCACCGCTGGCGTTTGTCCTGGTGTTGAATTTCGGTCTGAACCGGATGTCCGCATCGACGGCGCAGCTTGTGTTCTGGGCCTTCGCCGCCGTTATGGGCCTGTCGATGTCCCATATCTTCCTGACCTTTACCGGCGCCAGCATTGCGCGCGTGTTTTTTATCACGTCGGGCATGTTTCTGGCGATGAGCCTGTACGGCTACACCACCAAGCGCGATTTAAGCGGCATGGGCAGCTTCCTGATGATGGGACTGATCGGCATCATCATCGCGTCGGTCGTGAACATGTTCATTGGGTCCTCGATGATGCAGTTCATCATTTCGGTGGCGGGCGTGCTGGTGTTTGTCGGGCTGACCGCTTACGACACCCAGGGCATCAAGGCCACCTATTCAGCCCATGACGACGGCGCGACTTCGACTAAAAAAGCCATCCACGGCGCGCTGCGGCTCTATCTGGACTTCATCAACCTGTTCATGATGTTGCTGCACCTTTTCGGCAACCGCGAATAGACGTTACGGCGACCCCGTAGCAACAAACCGCCCGGACGTCGTTCCGGGCGGTTTTTTCGTGCTAAACTAGTTGCTCCACTAGGCTCCGTAATCACGAATCCAGGCCCGCGATGATTTTGTTGTTCACCGATTTCGGCCACGCGGGTCCCTATGTCGGCGAACTGCATATGGCGATCGCCGACGCAGCGCCCGCGCAAACTGTCATCGACCTTATGCACGACGCGCCCGCCCATAACCCCAAGGCTGCGGCCTATCTGCTCGCCGCGCTGTCCGCGCGGTTCACAGCGGCGTCATATTGCGTCGCCGTCGTCGACCCCGGCGTCGGTGGGGACCGCCCGCCGGTGATCGTTTGCGCTGACGGTCGTTGGTTCGTCGGCCCCGGCAACGGCTTGTTCGAAATCGTCTGCCGCCGCGCGGCGGAGGCC
>JABJJH010000108.1 GCA_018660965.1 Rhodospirillaceae bacterium
AAAACCCGGCGAACGGCCTTGCCATCCTTTGCGACAAAAACAATGCGTTCACCCGCGCGCGGAATAACCGCATCCTTGTGCACCGACACGACGTCGCGGGTTGTCCCAACCGGCAGCAGCACCGTCACGCTTTCATTCGCCGCGACAGCGCCGTGGCCCCCGCCATCGAATTGCGGCGTAAAACGCACCGGTCGCGTCCGGGTCAACGTATTTTCTTCCGGCACCACCGCCCGCACCGTGACCGTCAGGACGCGCCCGCTTTCCAGCTTCGCCGACGTAACGCGGCCAACCGACAACCCGGACAAACGGTCCGACGGCACATCGGCCTCCACCTCCAGAACTTCATCGTTTATGAGCGTGACCACTGGGTCTCCGACATTCAAAAAAGCGCCGGGCGAGGTATGTTTTTGCGACACAACGCCATTGTAGGGCGCGCGAATTTCAGCGTTGTATAAATCAATGTCCGCCAAGCGAAGTTCTGCACGCGCGCTAGCGACAGCGGCTTCCTTTTCGCCGACCTCGCTTTGAAACTTGGCGACCTCGCTAAGCTTATCGTCATGGCGCGCGCGCGAAAAAGCCGCCGATTTTCGAAGACTGGCAAGCCGCTTCAGTGCTGTCTGAGTCAACGCCAATTGCGCTTTCGCCGTACGCCCTTGCGCCTTTCGCTCGCTCACCAACGCCGCCTGGAGCGATCGGGCGGCTTTAATCCGCGCCGTGACAAGCTGGGCGATGACATCGCCTTTTTTTACCCGGTCCCCGACGGAGACGAGGACTGACGCCACCGGTCCCCGCGTCAACGCCGCGACAACCCCGCTTTCACGTGCGACAAAGCGTCCCAACACCGGCATGGTCTGTGTCAAAGGCTCCACGATCACCGCATCCACCCGCACGCCAGCGGACCGTGTTTTCTTTTTTTGCGCATAGCTGTCCACGGCTGTGAAACACACCAGCACGGCGACAAACAGACCCACGAGAAAACGCATTATATTCAACTCACTTCAACTTCAGGCTCAAACTATACCGAAACAACATTTATATGCAATTTTTATTGCAATATTTCATATATATTTGTCGCCAAATGTAAAACACCCATACGCTGCAACGCAAGCCTTCGCAAAGGGCGCGCCGACACGCTATACAGAGTTTACTTAGAATTAGGGGAAAATTCATGTCGACAATTTTATTCACGCATGAGTCCTGCCTTGACCACGAACCGGGGCCGGGTCACCCGGAATCGCCGGACCGATTGAATTCCGTTCTGTCCGCCCTGAAATCCAATACCTTTAACGCGCTAATCCGCCGCGAAGCGCCAATGGGGTCGGTTGAACAAATCGCCAGAATTCACCCGCGCGACCATGTTGAAGCCATCCTCGCTGCAATACCTGCGGAAGGACGGCGCGCGCTCGACCCCGACACCATCGCCTCGCCGGGCTCGGGCGACGCCGCGTTACGCGCCGCCGGCGCCGCTTGCGCCGCCGTGGACGCCGTTCTGTCAGGCGATGCGGACAACGGATTCTGCGCCGTTCGACCACCGGGCCACCATGCCGAACAAACGAAACCCATGGGGTTTTGCCTGTTCAACAGCATCGCCGTCGGCGCGGAACATGCCCGTGCGGAACATGGGCTCGCCCGCGTGGCCGTCGTCGATTTCGACGTTCATCACGGAAACGGCACTCAGGCGATATTCTGGAACGATGCGGATTTGTTCTACGCCTCGACGCACCAGTTTCCGTTCTATCCCGGCACGGGCGACGCCAGCGAACGCGGGGCTACGGACAACATCGTTAATGCGCCCTTGTCTAATTTGAGCGGATCGCGCGAATTCCAACAGGCGTTCGACGCCATCATTCTCCCCGAATTACGAAAATTTCAGCCGGAATTAATCATGATTTCAGCCGGGTTTGACGCGCACGCGGCCGATCCCCTGGCGTCATTGATGTTGACCGACGCCGATTATCGATGGGTCACGACGGCGCTAATGGATATCGCAAACGACGTTTGCGATGGGCGCATCGTCTCCATGCTGGAAGGCGGCTACGACCTGGCGGCGCTGGACCGTTGCGCAGGCATTCACGTGGAGACTCTGATGACGAATTAACCGAATACCCGGCGCACCACCGACGCCACTTAGTTGTCGTCGGGCGCCTGATGGCCTTCATTCAGAATTTCTTCGATAACCGCCCAGCTTTCGCGAACATCCTTGTCTAATTCATAGCCGCCTTCATCCAGGGAAAACGCGCGCAGGTTCCGGACAAAAGCTTTGACCGCACGGTCAATTTCGACGTTGCCAGTCCGCGAGCCCTGCTTGCTGAAAAGCAGCCCGCGTAAAAGATCGACCCCCACCCCATCGGAATGCACCGACCCGATAATCGTGAAGGCGGAACTAATCCGAGCGAAACGTTCAATCGCGTTCTTTTGTAATTTATAAATTTCTTCGATCCGACAATCGTCTTGTCGGCGTTCTTTCTCGGCCATCAAGGTTTCGACACACGCCTCTTTGGCGTCTGACACCTTGATTCGTTCATTATATTCGCTTTCGAGCGCCATAATTTCTCGCTCGGCGCGCTTTACTTCTTCATAAGCAACGTCGAGTTCGGCCTTGGCCTCTTCGATCAAATGATGCCTAGGCATCCCAATCTCCGACTTCAACGTACAACGCGTACACCCAGTTCCAAACGCTCGCGTCCTTTAAAGGGCGCCGGCTTGTTGCAGTTTCGACTGCACGATTTCACTGTCGAAGGGCTTCATGATGTATTCGTTGGCCCCGGCCGCGATCGCTTCTTGAATGTTCGCCATGTCGTTTTCTGTCGTACAGAACACAACAATCGGCGCAGCGCCGCCACTACTCGCGCGCAGTTCCTTCAAAAACTCGATGCCATTCATGACCGGCATGTTCCAGTCCAGAAGAATGACGTCGGGCATTTGGCGCTTGCAAGCATCCAGCGCCTTTTGACCATCTTCCGCTTCCTCGACTTCAAAATCGAGATCCTCGAGAATTCGGCGCGCAACCATGCGCACGACCTTTGAATCGTCAACCACCAAGCAAGACTTCATTGCTTTCGACCCTTTATCATCCAAACTTCCAGCGTCCGGCCATCTTCGAACGCAACAATTTAAGACCAACTGGCTACGATATAAAGCACAGTATAACCAAGTATGCCCACCTTTCGCGAGTATAATAGGCAATCAGTAAATCAAACCTTAATTCAAGTGGAATTAATTTTTGACCTGTGATTTCAAGCCCCCCCTTCAACATAGCCTTGGACAGCCTGCGCCCTCGGCATTACACTCCGTAATTCCGTGTGTTACAGCGTCATGAAAGGGCGAATTGGCATGTCCGATAACGGCGTTCCAGACGAAATCAAAAGTCTCGGCTTCGAGGAGGCACTCGAAGAACTTGAAAAAATCGTGCGCAACCTGGAATCAGGCCAAGGCAAACTTGACGATGCGATCAACGCCTATGAACGCGGCGCGCAACTAAAAAAACACTGCGAATCTCAACTGGCGGAAGCCAAGACCCGCGTCGAGAAAATTTCGTTTTCGGATGACGGCGGGGCTGCCGTCGAGCCCACGGAAATCAGCTAATTCCAATGCAATCCATCGAGTCCGCCTTGCAAGAAACAGCGCTTGCCATCGAACAAGTGCTTGACCAAATATTGACGCTGGAAGACGCCGCCGAAATACAACTGTTCGACGCCATGCGGTACGCGGCTTTGGGGGGTGGCAAACGGTTTAGACCATTTCTAACCTGCCAATGCGCCAAATTATTTGGCGTCGATTCCTCGAACGCCTTGCGCGCGGGCGCCGCAATCGAGCTCATCCATTGTTATTCGCTGGTGCACGACGACCTGCCAGCCATGGACGACGATGACCTTCGGCGCGGCAAACCAACCGTGCATAAAAAATTCGACGACGCCACCGCGATACTGGCGGGAGACGCCTTGCTGACCCTCGCATTTGAAGTCATGGTGGCGCCGGCGACCCATGAAATGGCGTCCGTCCGCGCTGAATTGGTTAAGGGGCTGGCGAAATCTTCCGGTGGTCACGGCATGGTCGGCGGCCAAATGATTGATCTTGCCGCTGAAACCATGGCGTTGAATATTGGCGGTATTACGCGCCTGCAACAGTTGAAAACTGGCGCAATGATCGCATTTTCATGTGAAGCGGGGGCTATACTGGGCCGCGCATCGAACGAAGCCCGCGAAGCGTTACGGGGATACGCCCATGATTTGGGTCTGGCCTTCCAGATCGCGGATGATTTATTGGATGTAGAAGGCACGCTGGAGGAAACAGGCAAGGCGGTGGGGAAGGACGAAGCAGCAGGCAAAGCGACATTCGTTTCCATTCTGGGAGCGGAGCGCGCACGGGCGCAAGCGAATCTGCTGGCGGATCAGGCCGTCGAGCACCTTGCCGTCTTCGACGAAACCGCCGATCAGTTGCGGGCCGCCGCCCGTTTCGTGGTCGAGCGGAAAAATTAAATGCGACGCAAAAAAATCAAGGAGATGGGCGCGTGAGTCTCAAGACCCCCTTACTCGACACAGTTAACATTCCGGCAGACTTGCGAACACTTGAAGAGTCGCAATTACGCCAGCTCGCCGATGAATTGAGGGCCGAAATGATTGACGCCGTTTCAATTACCGGCGGCCATTTGGGCGCGGGCCTGGGAGTCGTGGAACTGACGGCGGCCATTCATTACGTGTTTGATACGCCAAATGATCGTTTGATCTGGGATGTCGGGCACCAATGTTATCCGCATAAAATTTTAACCGGCCGGCGTGACAGAATTCGCACATTGCGCCAGGGCGGTGGTCTGTCCGGCTTCACAAAGCGGTCGGAAAGCGAATACGATCCCTTCGGCGCGGCGCACAGCTCCACATCGATTTCGGCTGGATTGGGGTCCAAGGTCGCCAGCGACTTGAAAGACGAACCACGCAACGTCATTTGCGTCATCGGCGACGGCTCCATGAGCGCCGGCATGGCCTATGAAGCGATGAACAATGCGGGATCAATGGATGCTCGCCTCATCGTCATTCTGAACGACAATGATATGTCCATTGCGCCGCCGGTTGGCGCCATGAGCGCGTATCTATCACGGCTCATCTCATCGAAACCCTACCGCTCGCTTCGCCACTTTGGCGGTCGCGTCGCGCAGAAATTCCCGAAACCGATGGAACAGGCGGCAAAACGCGCGGAAGAATTTGCGCGCGGCATGGTCACGGGCGGCACGCTATTCGAAGAATTCGGCTTCTATTATGTGGGGCCCATCGACGGCCATAATCTTGATCACCTGTTGCCTATCCTGAAAAATGTGCGTGACGATAAGGAAAACGGCCCCATCCTGATTCATTGCGTGACACAAAAAGGCAAGGGCTATGCGCCTGCGGAAGAATCCGCCGACAAATATCATGGCGTGTCGAAATTCGATGTTATCACGGGCGCACAGGAAAAAGGCCCGTCTAACGCACCTTCCTATACCAAGGTTTTCGCGCAAAGCCTGATCAAGGAAGCGGAGGTGGACGACCGCATCTGCACCATAACCGCCGCCATGCCGTCGGGCACCGGCGTCAACCTGTTCGCTGAAAAATTCCCGGAACGAACCTTCGACGTCGGCATCGCCGAACAGCATGGCGTCACCTTCGCCGCCGGTCTTGCCACGGAAGGCATGCGGCCATTCGTGGCGATATATTCGACCTTTTTGCAACGTGGGTACGATCAGATCGTCCACGATGTCGCCATACAAAAACTACCCGTCCGATTCGCCATCGACCGGGCCGGGGCCGTCGGCGCCGATGGCACCACCCATTTTGGCTCCTACGACATAACCTATCTTGGTTGCTTGCCGAACTTTGTCATCATGGCGCCGTCGGACGAAGCGGAGCTAGTCCATATGGTCACGACCGCGGTTCAGATCGACGACCGCCCCAGCGCCTTCCGGTTTCCTCGTGGCGACGGCGTTGGCGTCGAAATGCCTGAACGTGGCGTTCCGCTGGAAATTGGCAAGGGCCGGATTATCCGCGAAGGGTCAACGGTCGCAATCCTTTCACTCGGCACTCGACTACAGGAAGCCTGCGCCGCGGCGGACGACCTGGCTGCGCGAGGCTTGTCCACCACCGTCGCCGACGCACGGTTCGCCAAACCTTTGGACGAAGATCTGGTCAGCCGCCTGGCCGCGTCGCACGAAGTCCTGATTACGGTCGAAGAAGGCGCAATCGGTGGATTCGGGAGCTTTGTCCTGCAACATCTCGCAACCTCCGGCGCGCTTGATTCCGGGCTCAAGGTGCGACCGATGTGCATGCCGGATTTCTTTATCGATCATGACAGCCAAACCACCCAATACGATGTCGCCGGATTGAACGCCAAGCATATCGTCGCGACGGCCCTGTCGGCGCTTGGGCGGGATAATCTGGAACAGCCCGCACGGGCCTAACCTCAAACGAGCCGTCGCTATGGCGTCCTCGAAAAAAAAGGCGAGCCGGGCGAAACCAGGCCCAGCGGCAAAACCCGGCGGCGGAAAATCCCGTGCGGACACGCTATTGGTCACCCAAGGCCTGGTGGACAGCCGCACCCGGGCGCAAACGCAAATCATGGCGGGCAACGTCTATCTCGGCGAGCGTCGCATTAATAAACCGGGCGAAACGCTGTCCGCCGACGCCGTCCTGGACCTTCGCGGCCCCGACCATCCGTGGGTGTCGCGCGGCGGCCTGAAACTGGAACACGCCCTAAAGCATTTCGCCGTTTCCGTATCGGGTTCGGTGTGCCTGGATGTCGGCGCATCGACCGGCGGATTCACTGACGTGTTGCTGACCAGCGGCGCCGCCAAAGTTTATGCGGTCGATGTCGGCAAAGGACAATTGGCCTGGAAGCTTCGAAACGATCCGCGCGTAAGCGCGTTGGAGGGAACCAACGCCCGTAACCTCACCAAGGATGATGTGCCCGAACAGGTAGATATTATCGTATGCGACGCCAGCTTTATCGGCCTGGAAAAGGTGCTGCCCGCGCCGCTTCAGCGCGCGAAACCCGGCGCCTTATTGATCGCGTTGATAAAACCGCAATTCCAGGCGGGCCGGGACCAGATCGGCAAGGGCGGGGTCGTTCGTGATCCGGACATTCACCAGGCAGTTTGCGATTCGGTTCGCCACTGGCTTGAAACCGAAATGTCTTGGCGGGTTATTGGCGTCACCGAAAGTCCGATCACCGGACCCAAAGGGAATAAGGAATTCCTGATCGCCGCCCAAGGACCCGTCTAGCGCCAAAGGCCCGTTACGGCGACACCAGATAGGGTGGAAGCTGCAATTCCCCCACGGGCGCGGGGCGCATCGAAAATCCATCCATCAAGGAACCAACCAACCGGCCCCAACGCCGCATCTCCCAACCCGGTCCCTGGTAGTATGACGTGACGAGGGCTTCAAGCGCCGTAAATGGCGATTGGCTTTCCTTGAGCACCTCCAGCGCCTGTTCCAACGGGGTTCGCGCAGCGGGACGGACAACCAGCGCCACCGGTGCGTCCGCCGCTAGCTTCAGCAAGTCACGCATCTCCCCTACCGCCGTCGTTAACCCACCCAGGCGGTCGACAAGGCCAAGCCGCTTTGCGTCCACACCAGTCCAAACGCGTCCGCGCGCGGCGGCGTCTATGCCGGGGCCGTCCAATCCACGATCCGCGGCCGCCTTCTCGGTAAAATCTTGATAAATGTGATCGAGGATCGCCCGCTGCCGAGCCTGGGCGCCGGGTTCGAACGGCCAATGTGGGCTCCACATGCCGGCCTGCGCCCCGACACGGATCTGTTCCCAATTCACCCCAAGCTTGCGCCATAATTCGCTCAACACGATTTTACCGCCAAATACGCCTATCGAGCCCGTCAGCGTCGCTGGCTGGGCAACGATCCTGTCCGCGCCCATGGCGATAAAGTAACCACCCGAAGCCGCGACCACGCCCAGCGACGCGACCACGCGCTTGCCTTTTTCCCGCGCGAACTTCACGGCGCGCCACACCGAATCAGAGGCGCCATACCCCCCGCCCGGACTGTCAATTCGCAGAATAATCCCGTCGATCTCCTTGTCCGCCGCAATCCTTCGAATGGTTGCGGCGATCCTGTCTGCAGCCAGCGCGTCGTGCCGAAATGGCGTCGAAGCAGTGGTTGACGTGACCTCTCCAACGCCATGGATCAACGCAATTCGCGCCGACGGATTTTCCGGTTCGGCTTCAAGCGTCTGGGCGTAATCATGGATGGATACTGTCGCCGCCTCATCGCCGTTCCCCACATTGGCGCGCGCGCGTTGGGCCGCCGCGAATCCATCCCAATAACCCAGTTTATCGATCAATCCATTCTGCATCGCCGCCTCGCCAATATGCGGCGCACCGTCAATCAATTCCCGAACGCGATCCTCCGTCATATCACGGGCCGTCGCCAATTCGACGGTCAATTGTCCAAACCACGATTTCAAGACCGCCCGCCAGGAAACACGCGCCGGTTCACTCATGTTATTGCGCGTAAAGGTTTCCGCCGCCGATTTGAATTCATGCCGCTGTTCGATCTGGGCTTCCACCCCAAGCGTCGCCAAGGCGTCCTTGACGTGGGGAAAGGAAATGGCGACGCCCGTTACATTCACGGTTCCCGACGGGCGCATCCAGATTTCCCCTGTCGCGGCCGCGGCGGCGTAATCCGCGACGCCACTAAACGTTGTCGCATGGGCGCTCGCCCATTTTCCGCTTTTCCGGAACGCCGTGATCGCGTCGCGCAGCTCCTGAACATGGGCCATTCGCAGTTGATCGCCATGCAGGCGCAGAACGAGCCCATCCACGCGATTGTCGGTCCGCGCGGCATCCAGCGCCTCCACAATTCGTCGCAGGTAATTGGACGAATCGCCGCGCAATTGTTCGAAAGGATCGTCCGACCTGTTGTCAATCAATCCACCGCGCAGATCGAGCGTCAGGATCATGCGAGGCGGCAAATCCTTGTCAGGCATATTTACCGCAATCAGCACGGCCCCAACACCGCCGATCACCACCGCGGCCCCAATGGATGCGAACAGCCATAGGAAAAAGCGCGCTATTCGTCGCATCCGACCCGCCTATCCGTCGCTCAGAAGCGAAGACGCGGCTTCACGCGCCCGCGCCGCGTCATCCAATGCGCCCAGACCATCCAGAGCGTCGGCAGTGCGTTTCCATCCCCAGACACCATTGGGATTTAACGCGGTGCGTTCGGACAACAAGGCGCGTGCAAACCGATATTCATCCGCCTTCAAAGCAGCGGAAATCAGTAATCGCTGGAACAAATCCCGCTGGGCATGGCTGCCGCCGATCCGCCGAACGTCATAGCGCACCGGCGCCAGTAACTCGACAGCCCGGCGATAGTCGCCTTTCTCATAAGCGATGATAGCGCCCAAAAGCGGCCGCCCGACTGTATCGTAAATTGGCGCTTCGGTCGTATCGGTGAATTTGGCTTTCGGCATCGACGCCGCCAAGGCGTCGGCTGCGTCGAAGCGTTTTTCCACGGCCAGCGCCATGCCGTAATGGACGTCGATGAACGCCAGAATATGATCATTGGTCTTCGTCTCGGATTTATCCGCAAGTTCGCGCCATCGGTCGCCGACATCGACGCCTTGTTCGCCAAGCCGCCACAACATCGCGATGGCGTTGGTGATGTCCAGGTAATCCTCGGATTCAACATTCCGGAAACGGGTGTCATAAAGATCAAGAACCCTGTCGAATTGTTCCAGTTCCAAATGGTACAGACCCAGATGCCACCATGTGTGATAAGCGAAGTTGTTGCATGCCCCCCAATTCGGAGCGAGGTCGGTGAGCCACTTTACGCCGTCGCGGTGGCGACCCTGCATTTCATACACATGCGCCACTGCGTGGGTGGTCCAGATATCCTCGGGGTTCTTTTCGACGGCCTGACGGCCAATCGCTTCCGCAGCCGCATAATCGCCTGATTCCTCCAACCCGAAAGCGTGAAAGCCTTGCACAAACCAATAGCCCGGCGTGGTCTCGTCCCAATAGGGCAGAACACGGGCGATGGAATCACGCATCTGGTCGGAAGCGCCCAGATAGAAATGGGTGAAATGCGCCAGGCGAAGCGCCAGGACATCGCGTGGATGATCGAGGAGAATGTCCTCCCAACGCGCCGTGGCCCCAACAAGGTCACCCCGGCACCAGGCGTCCAGCGCTTCGATATGCGCGCGTTCCCGATCGGTTGCGCCATCGCCAAGCGCGCGCGCCGAGGCCAACCGCTCCTTCGCCTTGGCCTCCAATACCGGTGTGCAAAACAGCTTAAAGAAATAGCCGTTCACAATATGCGCCATTGGCATCGACGAATCAGCCGCAAACAACGCTTTCAGGTGATCGCCCGTATCGAGACGGAGCCCAAGATACGCGTTTATCATGGCGTTAAAATGCGCCACGGCGTCGGCGTTCGCCGCCGTTAATTCCAATCCGCGCTCGTCCTTGAACATATAATGTCCCGTTGTTTGAAATTCAGCCGGTTTGCGCCCGATTCCGTAAAATGTGGTCCGCTAATACGCAGGCGACCATGGCTTCGCCAACCGGCACGGCGCGAATGCCGACACAAGGGTCATGCCGCCCTTTGGTCGAAATTTCAGTCTCCTCGCCGCCCGTCGTAATGGTGCGGCGCGGCGTTAGAATGGAACTGGTCGGCTTGACGGCGAACCGCACCACAAGATCCTGACCGGTCGAAATGCCGCCGAGAACGCCGCCGGCCTCGTTCGAGGTGAATTCGACGCCGCCATCCTCGCCGATGCGCATTTCATCCGCATTTTCTTCTCCACGCAGTTCAGCGGCGGCGAAGCCTGCGCCAATCTCCACGCCTTTCACCGCATTGATGCTCATCAACGCACCAGCAAGGTCGGCGTCCAGTTTACCGTAAATAGGCGCACCCAATCCGGCGGGAACGCCCGAGACGACGATTTCAATCACCGCGCCAACCGACGATCCGGCCTTGCGGATTTCGTCGATATAGCTTTCCCACATCTGGGCGGTTTGCGTATTGGGGCACCAGAACGGGTTCTGCTCGACAACATCCCAATCCCACTGGTCGCGCGGCGCTTTGTGCGGACCGACCTGCGCCAAGGCGCCACGAATGGTGATCCCTTCGCCCAATATTTTGCGCGCAACGCCGCCCGCCGCGACCCGCATCGCCGTTTCCCGCGCCGACGACCGTCCGCCGCCGCGATAATCCCGAATGCCGTATTTGCTCCAATAGGTAAAGTCGGCGTGCCCCGGACGGAATTTATCCAAAATTTCGCTGTAATCCCGGGACCGCTGATCGACATTTTCGATGATCATGCCGATGGACGTCCCCGTCGTCACGCCTTCGAACACACCGGACAAAATTTTGATTTGATCCGGTTCCTGGCGTTGCGTCGTAAAACGGGATTGCCCTGGCCGCCGACGGTCCAGGAATTTTTGAATATCCGCTTCGTTCAACGGCAATCGCGGCGGCACGCCGTCAACGACGCACCCGATGGCGGGGCCATGACTTTCACCCCAGGTCGTGACGCGAAATTCGTGACCAAAACTGTTATGGGACATAGCCTTTAGCCTTAATCAGGCCCTAACCCTTCGCCTTGATGCTCGACAAGAGTTCCGACACTTCTTCCGCCGCATCCACCGCGACCATGCCTACGACATGATAGCCGCAATCGACGTGATGCACTTCGCCGGTAACGCCGCTGCCCAGGTCGCTCAATAAATACAGCCCGGAACCGCCGACTTCATCGATACCGACATTACGGCGCAGCGGCGAATTCAATTCATTCCATTTGAGGATATAGCGGAAATCGCCAATGCCGGACGCCGCCAGGGTTTTAATCGGCCCCGCCGAAATCGCATTGACGCGGATGCCTTGCCCGCCCAAATCCACCGCCAGATATCGGACGCTGGCTTCCAACGCCGCCTTGGCCACGCCCATCACATTGTAATGCGGCATGACCCGTTCCGCGCCGTAATAGGTCAAGGTCACGATGCTGCCGCCATCGGTCATCAGCGGCGCCGCGCGTTGCGCCACGGCGGTCAGGGAATAGCAGGAAATATCCAGCGTCTTCACGAAATTTTCGCGCGACGTTTCGATGTATTTTCCCTTGAGTTCATCCTTGTCGGAAAACGCGATGGCGTGAACGACGAAATCCAACGACCCCCAGCTTTCCTCCAGCTCGGAAAACACGGCGTCGATGCTGGCGTCGTCAGTCACATCGCAGGGCAATATATGCGTGGAACCCACCGATTCCGCCAACGGACGGACCCGCTTTTCCAGCGCTTCGCCTTGAAAGGTGAACGCCACCTCCGCGCCATGCTTGGCCACGGTTTTCGCGATGCCCCAAGCGATTGAACGGTCGTTCGCCACCCCCATGACTAGGCCGCGTTTACCGGCCATGATCGTCGATGATTCCGTCATACTTTCGCCTTTAACCCCTTCGCTCAATGGCCGCATCATACCGGTGCGGCGCCGCACATCCTACAAGAGTTAGCGGCGCCATCCAAGCAATACCAAATTTGATTGCGGAAAATCACTGCTCCGCGCGACAGATTGCGTCGCGCCGAGCCACTCGTTTTATTCCAGACCGGCTTTCTTGCGCACGTCGTAATCGCCGCTTTCCGACCACTCGCGCGCAAATGCCTCTAACTTACTGTCTGGTTTGTCGGGCAGCATGATTTTCAGGCGGATATACTGATCGCCCTTCTGCTCGCTGTCCCCTGTCCCCTTGATGACCCCGCGGCCCTTCAGCCGCAGGCTACGCCCAGTGTTGGAACCCGTCGGCACCGTAACGGCGACCGCCCCGTGGGGCGTTGGCACGTTGATTTTGGCCCCCAGCACCGCTTCCGACAACGTAATGGGAATATCCAGGTGGATATCCATGCCATCGCGTTCAAAGTACGGGTGAGGATCAACCTGTATTTCAACGAACGCATCGCCCGCCGGTCCACCACCCACGCCCGCCATGCCCTGGTTTTTCAAACGCAGACTGTCGCCTTCCTGCGTCCCTGGCGGGATATCGACATCCAGTTTCTTCCCGTCATAAAGCTGAATGCGTCGCCGCACGCCCTTTATCCCTTCCAAAAACGGAATTCGCACAGTGTAGGTAACGTCCTTGCCTTTCATTTGACCACCGCGGCGACGGCGGCCAAACAAATCGGAGAATATATCCTCGAATTCGGCGCCGCCCTGGCTACGCCCGCGCCCGGTCGCGTGATCGAATCGCGGCGACCCGTCCGCGTTTATCTCACGCCGGTCGTATTGCCCCCGTTTTTGCGGATCGGACAGCAAATCATAGGCGGCGGTGATTTCCTTGAACCGCTGCTCGACTATCGTGTCCCCCGGATTGACATCGGGATGCAATTCCTTCGCCAACCGACGATAGGCGGATTTGAGCTCAGCCGGACTGGCGGTCGGCGAAACCGAAAGGACTTGGTACGGGTCTTTCATTCTTTAGACAACACGTTCAAAACGCGCCTTACTTTATAATTTTCCAGCTGCCGTCCGGCTGGCGGCACGCCTTGCCATAAGCCTCTTCCGACTTACCGCCAACGGTGATCGTCTGCTGGTATTCCCGGCAATATTCGCCCGTGGGGGCGCGGTAGGCCGGTTTTGGAACCACCGTACCGTAATTGCCCGAATCGGGGTTGTTCCAGGCGACCGACTGCCCCGAAGGAGCGCGTTCCAGCGCGTCACTGGTCGAACGCTGCATCGCCGCACGGTCGGCCTTGTCGAGGGACTTTCCAATCTCGCCGCCCATCATCGCGCCGGCCAAGGCGCCAACGGCCACGGCCGCCAACTGTCCCCTGCCGGACCCGATTTGCGATCCCAGGAGCGCCCCGAGACCGGCGCCGACCAAAGTTCCACCGGTTTGTTTGTTTCCCTGATTGCCCGCACAGGCGGACAACGCGAACATCGCGGCGACCATGGGGATAATAATTTTGTACATTAGACCGTTCCTTTTTACTGAGTTACGCCCATACACGATTTCGGTCCCTTCCTCTTGCATCTTGGCACCTTGGCGTAGTCTATAGCAGATAAGTCTATAGCAAATTACACGCCAGTTTTATGTATATCCTGATCAACAGGACAAACACGCGCACCTAACCCTATATATTGTGGCACCATGGCGATTACAAACACTGATAATCCACTCGTTTTATTCCAGGAATGGTTCGACCGGGCCGCAGAAACGGAAATTAACGAACCCACCGCCGTGACACTCGCAACGGCGTCCAATACGGGGCGACCCAGCGCCCGTATGGTCCTGCTGAAGCATTACGATGATCACGGTTTCGTTTTTTACACAAATCTTGATAGCCGAAAGGGTCTGGAATTGAGGGGAAACCCTTTTGCGGCCCTGTTATTCCACTGGAAATCTCTCAAACGGCAAATCCGCATCGAAGGGCGGGTCGAATTGATCAGCGATGACGAAGCCGACGCCTATTTCGCCTCGCGGGACCGCGGCAGCCAGATTGGCGCCTGGGCCAGCGACCAGTCCCGTCCTATGACCGGGCGGTTTGAACTGGAAAAACAAATCGCGAAATTCACCGCTAAATTCGGGGTTGGCGCCGTTGCGCGACCGCCGAATTGGTCCGGCTTTCGTCTGCACCCCGATGCATTCGAGTTCTGGGACGACGGAATGTTCCGCCTTCATGAACGGATCGTCTATACATGGCAGGACGACAATTGGGTCACCGCGCGTCTGTTTCCCTGAGCGCCCGAATAGCGCCCACTAACCACATAGACAAAGACGATATTCATGACCATGGACACCACGCGACAAACTGACGAAAACGCCGCCAATGGCGCCTTGATGCGTCGGGCGACGTATGCGTCCGTCGCCGTGGCGCTAACGCTGATCGTGGCGAAGCTGTATGCGTGGACGCTCACGGATTCGGTGTCCATGCTATCCACCCTTGTCGATTCGCTGCTGGACGGCGTCGCTTCCGTTATTACATTGATCGCGGTTCGACACGCATTGACGCCCGCCGACCTCGAGCACCGTTTTGGACATGGCAAGGCGGAAGCATTAGCGGCGATGACGCAGTCGGCTTTTGTCGCGGGGTCAGCCGCCGTGGTGCTGTTTCAGGCCATCGAACGACTGCTGCATCCAAAACCCATGGCGCACACCGAAATCGGCGTCGCGATCATGGTGTTCTCAATTGCGCTAACGTTGTGTCTGGTTATTTTTCAAGCCTACGTCGTCAAACGGTCCGGGTCGGTCGCGATCACTGCCGACTCGCTTCATTATCAGGGCGATCTCCTGATCAACCTGGCGGTTATAGCCGCGTTTCTGATCCATTCGGTTTTATCATGGCAAATGATCGACCCGCTTATCGGCGGCGCGATCGCCGGTTATCTCCTGTTCGGCGCTTGGCGTATTCTGCGCGGCGCGCTGGATATGCTGATGGACCGGGAATTGCCGGTCGAAGACAGAGACCAAATTTTCAATATCGCGATGGCGCACGCCGATGTGCGCGACCTGCATGAATTGCGAACGCGCCGTTCTGGTCAGGATGTGTTCATCCAATTACATCTGGAACTCGACGCCGACATCACCTTGATGCAAGCGCACATAATTTCCGACGAGGTGGAACTCCAAATTCGCAACGCGTTCAAAGGCGCCGAAGTTTTGATCCATCAGGACCCAAGCGGACTGCAAGAACTTCATGCGCAACAGCATTAATCCAAGCGCCGTTGCCCTGCTAGACTTTCGCCTGAGCGTATTGAAATTATTGAAATTATCTTACGTGGAAACGCCATCATGACGGAACAACGAAAGACCGTAATCCTGACCGGCGCCAGTCGAGGCATTGGCCACGCCACCGTACAACGGTTTTCAGATGAAGGCTGGCGCATCATTACCTGCAGCCGAGAAGACGTTCCCGAGCATTGCAAACGCGACCCAAACTGGAGTCATCATCTACCAACGGACTTGTCCGATTCAGACTCCGTCGCGGCGTTCATAGGCGACGCCAACGAAATACTGGGCGACCAGCCGGTGCACGCCTTGGTCAACAACGCCGCCGTGTCGCCAAAAACACCCTATCAGGAACGTCTGGGCTGCCTGAACGGCGACCTGGATCGTTGGCGCGAGGTCTTCGAACTCAACCTTTTCACGCCGCTTTTGTTGGCGAGAGGCTTCGCGGGCGCCCTGGGACGTGGCGCCAAGGATGGCGACGGCGCCATCGTCAACATCACGTCAATCGCCGGTCACGCCATCCACCCCTTCGCCGGATCGGCGTATTCCACGTCGAAGGCTGCGTTGTCGGCCTTAACGCGGGAAATGGCGGTTGAATTCGCGGCCCTGGGCGTTCGAGTGAACGCGGTGGCGCCGGGGGAAATCGAAACCGAAATGGTCGGCGAGGAATACGAACCACT
>JABJJH010000161.1 GCA_018660965.1 Rhodospirillaceae bacterium
ACAATATCTGGCGGGCCTTCGCGACGACCGGGAGGTCTGGATTCATGGGGAACGGGTCGCGGACGTCACCACCCATCCCGGCATGGGCCGGGGGCCACGCACCTTGGCGCGATTTCTCGACAAACAGTTCGACCCGGCGTTGGCCGACATTCTGACCTATGAAGAAGACGGCGAGCGCATCGCCATGTCGTTTCTGGCGCCGAAATGTCCCGAAGACGTGCGCCGCCGCGGGGCGGCGAATTATGAATGGGCCACCTGGTCGAACGGCATGTTGGGCCGCACGCCGGATTACAAGAACGCCTCGATCATGGCGTTCGGATCGGCGGCGGCGTATCTGGGTCAGGGCCGGACCGATTTCGCGGCGAACATGGTCGCCTATTACGACGAGGTGCGCAAAGGCGACAAGGTGTTGACCCATACTCTGGTGAACCCGCAAATCAGTTTCGATCTGGCGAAGGAAGGCAAGTACAGCGGCAAGGTGGCGCTGCAAATCGTCAAGGAAACCGACGCCGGGGTGATCGTCAACGGCGCGCGGCTGTTGGCGACCCTGGGGCCGTTCGCCGATGAAATCGAGGTTTTCCCCTCGACCCTGTTGAAGGCCAGCGACGAAAATTTGCCCTTCGCCATCGCCTTTGCATTGCCCGTGAACACGCCGGGGCTGAGGATGATCTGCCGCGACACCTACGACCACGGCAAATCCCATTTCGATGCGCCGTTATCCTCACGTTACGAGGAATTGGACGCCGTCGTCATTTTTGAAAATGTGCTGGTGCCGTGGGAGCGCGTGTTCATGTATCGCGACCCGGCCTTGTGTAACCGCGCGTTTTCGGAAACCAACGCGGTTTTGCACATGATGCATCAGGTCGCCGCTGGGAAGCTGGCCAAGGCGGAATTCGCCGTTGGCCTGCTCTGCGCCATGGCGCGCGCCACGGGTAAGGACAAGGACATGGCCGTCAAAGGCCAAATCGCCGAGGCCATGTGGATCGCCGAAAGCGTGCGCGCCTTTTTGTATAGCGCGGAACATCAAGCGGAAATGGATCAATGGGGCAATTACGTTCCGTTGCGTCGCCCGTTGGACACGTCGCGCAACATGTTTCCCAAGCTGTATCCGCGACTGGTGGAGCTGGTGCAGTTGCTCGGCTCCAGTTCGCTTATGGCGACCCCGACAGAGGCGGATTTTTCCAACGAACTGGCGGGTGACGTGGAACAGTATTTTCAGGTCGAGAATTTGAACAGCCGCGACCGAATCGCGCTATTCCGGCTGGCGCACGACTTTTCCGTCTCGGGATTTGGCGGTCGTCAAACGCTATACGAACGCTTCTTCTTCGGCCCGCAAAACATCTTGGCGTCGGTCTATTACGATCTCTACAACAAGGACGATATGGTCGACCGGGTCGAGGGTTTGCTGAGCGCAGTGGATTAAGCCCGATCACGCGCGGGTCACCGATTGTTGCTGTGGCTTGAACGGCGTGTGAGCGGGCGTCGCGTTATTATCATGATCGAAAGCCGAAATACGGCGATAAACGTCTCGATTGAGTACGATCATGAAATTTCTACCGCACGGCGCCATTACGGCGCTTGCCATCGCTTTCTTTACAGCTTCCGTTTTGAGCTGGAATGACGCCAATTCCCAGACCAAACCGGAGACAAGCGCCGAAGTCCCGTCTGAAACCACCATCAGCGATGGTCTGAACAAACCACGCCGCCATTTTCGGGTTGATCGGGCCGCCGCCCTTGACGACGACGCGGCTCGTGATATTTACAACCGCCTTCAAGGCGGCATGGCGAAGGGGTACGCGCTGTCGGAAACCCCGGCGGCCAAGAATTATCAATCCTGGAAACGGTACAATTCGGCGCCGTATGGGTCATCCACCCATGGCAATCGCTTCGTGAACAATTACGCGAACGCCAAGGCGGCGGCCTACGGAAAATATGAGGCGGCGGGAAAACTTCCCCCCGGCGCCGTGATCGCCAAGGACAGTTTCATGGTCGCCGACGACGGCGCCGCAGCGCCGGGCCCCTTATTCATCATGGAAAAGATGCCCGAGGGCTTCAGCTATGTCAGTGGCGATTGGCGCTATACGATGATCATGCCGGACGGCAGCGTGTTCGGCGCCACCCGGGGCGCCAACACCAATCGCGTGGAATTTTGCATCGGTTGCCATCTGGCGCAGGAAAAGGTCGACCATCTCTACTTCCTGCCCGAGAAATGGCGGGTGAGATAAAGGCGCGACTACATTCTGTAGACTAGGTATCGTGCGCCATCATAATTGAAGCATCACGTAACCGCGACGGCGACGACGGTCCAGCACAATACAGCTGAGGCCAGGTTAAAATATGCGGCGCGGGTTAACGACCATTGCGGCGTCATCCATGATATTTCATCGCCGACACTCAAGGCGTTCGGCATGGCCGCAGCCTCGCTATTTTCCAGATTGCAGCCTAGCAGGCCCTCAAAATTATTCGTCGTCACGATGCGCCTCCTATTTTTGGTGTTCCCTGGGCCACCTGAATTTCAAAAGTACAAATTTCAATGACCCGACGGTCCTTAGATTTTCAGGAAACCCACAATAGGCCCGCGATGTATATGCAATAAGGCGCTCGTGTAATTTTTTGTAAAAAAGCCGTTTATTTGTGAAACCGTCGCGTGCGCCTTTGGAATTTAGCGGGTGTGGGGATCATCGCCATCCCCGCTTCAGTCTCAAACCGCCATACACGAATCACCCGCGACCGATTTCCCTATATGTTCGATGTGCCGGTGATCGGTCCCGCAACAACCGCCGAGCACATTTATGTGGGGGTGCGTCCGGTGAATGGCGGCGAGGTTGGCGCCCAGCTCCACTGGATTTCCATCATCCAGTTCTTCCGCTTCGTCGAGTTCGGCGTGACTGCATTTCGACGCGTTCGCCCGAATGCCGCCAAGCCGCGTTATCCAGGCCCCGGCGCCGTCAAGCGTTTGCGCGAAGTGAGTCGGGTGCGCGCAATTGATCATGTAATAGGCCGGCGCCCCATCGGTCTCCGCGTCGGTGGTCTCGATTGCCTCTTGCAACAACTGACCGGCCGGCAAGCGCCCATCGGTTTCGACCGTGAAGGAAATTGCGACTGGAATACTCTCGGCTTTGGCGGCGCGGGCAACACCGATGGCTTCGGGAATATTGGTCATGGTCAGGGCGCAGACCATGTCGGCGCCGGCATCGGCGAACGCGCTGATTTGTTCGGCGTGATATGTTTGCGCTTCCTCAACGGTCATAATGTCGTCCGGGGCGTACCCATCGCGTCGAGGGCCGATGTTACCGCTAATGACCATGGGGCTGTTTGGCGTTTCCTGGGCGTTTCGGATGTCGTGAAGCATTTCGATGCTTTCCTGGTTAACAGCGCGAAGGGCTTTGCGGGAATAACCGAGTAATGTCGCCCAATCCGGGTTGGCGCGCCACGTAGGGCTTTCAAGAATGAGGCCCGCGCCGCGTTCCTGCGCGATTTTAATGTATGGCGTGAGATAGTCCCGAAGTATGTCCTTGCCCTTCTGTTCGCGCATCAGGTCGAAGGCGGCGAAATGGGGAAGGTCAAGTTCGTGATGGAAGATCAAGGTGGTTTCCAGTCCGCCGTCGGTCAAAAATAATTTCCCGTCCAATTGCGGGAGGCGATTGCGATATTTCGGCATAATGGTCTCCTTGGTTTGGGGGTTGCGATATGCCCAGATCATCGCCGGTTGGCGGAATTGCAACTAGCCGACTTGTGGTCCTGAAAGTAAAAATAAAATATTTTCATGTATATCAATAAATTACGGGTGATTCTGGCGATGCGCTTGTGCCACAGGGCGCGGTTGGGACAGGTTTACTGTACCTGTGGTACAGTAAGAACATGGCGACGGTTCAAAAACGCAAAGGCAGCGAGACCCGAGAACTCATTCTCGGATTCGCCGAATCTGCGGTTTTGGAAAAAGGTTTCGCGGCGACCTCCATCGACGAATTGATCGCCGCCGTCGGCATTACCAAAAGCGGTTTTTTCTATCACTTCAAGGACAAGAGCGACTTGGCCAAGGCGTTGCTGCGGCGCTATCTCGATGCGGAAGACGCCATCCTTGACGATTTGTTCGGTCGCGCCGATGAGCTCAATGAAGATCCGTTGCATGGGTTTCTCGTCGGCTTGAAAATGCTTGCCGAATTATTGGCGGACTTGCCCGCGACTCATCCCGGTTGTCTCGTCGCCGCCTATTGTTATCAGGATCGGCTGTTTGACCAATCCGTTCGCGATATGAATCGCGAAGGCGTATTGAGCTGGCGCGCCCGCTTTCGGAAGCGTCTCGACGATATCGCCGAACGCTATCCGCCCACCGTCGACATCAACCTCGACGATATGGCCGATATGGTCTCTTCCCTAGTCGATGGCGGCATCATCCTGTCCAAGGCTGTCCGCGACAAAGGCATCCTGCCCGGCCAGGTGATGCTGTACCGTGAATTCGTGAAAATGGTGTTCGCGACGCGGTAGGGGACTTTCTAACATTGAGCTTTTACCTTTAAGATTGAGAATACCCGCACACCTCCCGCGTCAGAAAAGGATGCCCCATGAGCGTCGCCCGCAGTTTGGCCGAATATGTAACCCGGTCCTCTTACGCTGACCTTCCCGACCAGACCGTCGATCATGCGGCGATGATGATCGCCAGCACCATCGCCAGCGCCGCATGCGGGAAGGAAATACAATCCGCTGCGATCATTCGCGAACTTGTCCAGGAACGCGGCGGACGGCCCGACGCGACGGTCTGGTTTGAGTCGGGGCCAAAACTGCCCGCGATCCACGCTGCGCGGATTAATGCGGTAATGAGCGACGCGGCGGCGTCCGACGACAGCGACCTGCGCAACATCACCCACGCCGGGACCCCGTTAACCGCGACCACGCTAGCCATTGCCGAGCGAACGGGCGCCAGCGGCCAGGATGTTTTGGCCGCGATGGTTCTGGGCTACGAAGCGGCCGGGCGCATTGGCGAATCCATCACACCCGGGTTTCGGCAGCGCGGATTTCACGCCTGTCTGGTGGCGAGTTTCAATGCGGCGGTGGCGGCGGGGCTGCTGCTGAAGCTCGATGTTGACCAGATGACCCACACGATCGCCCTGAACGCCACCTCGGTCGGCGGGCTCATCAAGGCGGCGGACACCAGCGTGGCCCGTGAATACCATGCGGGATTGGCCACGATGTTGGGAATCGACGCTGCGATGGCCGCGCAAAAGGGATTCACCGGGGAAGCCGATATTCTCGAAATGCCCGGTGGGTTTTGCGACACCTATGGCGGGAGCGACAGTGCGGGTATCCTGCAGAGCTGGGGCGAAGACTGGGATATCATCACCGACATGGCCATCAAGCTGGTGCCGGGCAGCCATTTTCAACATGCGATGGCCGAAGCGGCGGCGAACGCCGCCCGCAAGGGAAGTATCGCGGCGGGCGACATTGCATCCATCACCTTGTCACGGCCCGGCATGACCGCGATTGACGGCCCGCGTCACCCCGAAAACCTCATCGATATGGCGCATAGCGCCGCGTATTTCATGGCCGCAGGGGCGGCGGATCACGACTTCACCTGGGCGCACGCGACGCCGGAGAAAATCGCCGATCCGGTCATCCATGGATTGATCGACAAGGTCCAGATCGGGCCAGAGCCAACGGAAAACATCGCCGCCTACCGGCAGGGCGCGACCGTGACGATTGAAACCACGGACGGCAAATCGGTTACGGACACAGTCCTTGTACCGAATGGCGCGGGACAAAGGGGAATCGACTGGGCCGATATCGACGCCAAGTACCGCACTCTGGCCCCGGCGGCGCTAAACGCTGAACAGGTCGAGGCGAGCCTCGCGGTCATTCACGACTTCCGCAAAGTGTCTAATGTCTCCGACCTGACCGGATTGCTGGCGTAAGGCCTCAACGCATTCCGGACAGTTGATGACGGATCACGGGAGATTTTCAATGTGTAGAGATCATTCATCAGGGCGCCCGTTAAGCGAACAATCCTTGGGTGTCGATGACGACCTTTTGGTTAAGCGTGTTCCGATTGATTTCCTTGAAGGCCCGGTGCCCAACTAGCAATACCACAATGTCCGCCTTGTCGATCGCGGTCGCGGCGTCGAAAAAGGTCGCATTTTTCTTGTCCGCCAGAGCGGGTGGCATGGCGTCCACGTTGGGTTCCACCACGAGAATTTCG
>JABJJH010000107.1 GCA_018660965.1 Rhodospirillaceae bacterium
GCGTCGCCGTGGCGATGGCCGTTCGCCACAATGTCGCGGCGTTGGTGCTGGAGGCGCCCTATACCGACATGGGTGACTTGGCGCAGCATCATTATTGGTACACGCCCGCGCGCTGGTTGTTGAAGGATCGCTTCAATTCCGCGTCCCGGATTGGCGATGTGAACGCGCCGGTGTTGGTGTTCCACGGCGGTCGTGATCGCGTCATTCCACAACGCTATGGGCGCGCGCTGTATGAATTGGCGCCGCAGCCGAAGGAATTTCAATCCCTCGACAATGGCGCGCACAACGATTTGTACGATCACGGGGCCGCCAAGGTGGTGTTGGAATTCCTGGGGCGTAACGTCGCGCGATAGTGGTCTGATCCACGAACGTATTGATCGGGTGCGGTTTAACCGGCGAGTTTGGCGAGGGCTTCCGGCGTGTCGATATCGACGAGCACCGCGTCGTCCGGCATGGCGACTTCGCAGGTCAGTTCGGGGTAAATATCCAGCAGGTGACGCGCGCCCCGATCTCCGGTCAGACCCTTGATCTCCTCGACGAAGCGCCGGTCGAACAGAATTGGGTTGCCCCATTTTCCATTGAAGGTCGGTACGCAAATGGCGCGCTGTTCAACGGGATCGTAGGCGGCGATCAGGCGGTCGATCTGCGCGGGTGAAATGCGCGGCATGTCGCCCAGACACACCAGAAACGCGGACACATCATCCGGCAGCGCGTTAAGGCCGCGTATCACCGACGTGCTGAGACCCTTGGCGTAGTTCTTGTTTTCCACGATCGCCACATCGCGACCGTCGAGAATGCCGCGCACGACCGATGGTTCGTGCCCGACGACGACGATAACCGGGGACGCCTTTGACGCCAGCACCGCATCGACGACGCGCGACACCATGGGATGACCATCGACGGCGACCGCCATCTTGTTGGCGGCGCCCATGCGCCGTGACTGACCAGCCGCCAAAACGATAGCCGCGACTTTCGGCGCGCTTGGATTTGTCGTTACGGCGCTATCCGTGGCGTTTGCGCGGGGCAGGGGGCGACTGGAAATTTCCTTCAGCAGTCCGCCCGCGCCCATCCGCATGATGTCGCGTGGGGTAATTGGAAGCTTCGCGGCCAGGCGTTGTAAAATCCAGTCGAACCCATTCAGCTTCGGGGATCGTGCGCAACTGGGCAGGCCGACGACGGGCTTGCCGTCCAGCGCGCCCAGCATCAACAAGTTGCCGGGATCGACCGGCATGCCAAAATGATCGACCTTGCCGCCGGCAGCTTCCAGTGCGGCGGGGATGACGTCGCGGCGGTCGGTGATCGCCGAGGCGCCGGTAATCAAAATTACATCGCAGTCGGAAGAATTTATATCGCGAATTGCGTCGCTCAACGGGGCTTGCGCATGGTCGCATCGGCGTTCCAGCGCGATGGCCCCGCCCAGCGTCTCCACGCGTTCGCCTAGCACCCGAACCGTCTTGTCGAGCACGGATTGTTTCGTATTCCCCAGCGCGGTCTGGATTAACCCGGCGCGGAAGGGTTTGAACGGCGCGACGCGGATCAGACCGCCATTTTGCCCGGCAAGCGATGCGCAGGAGTCCGCGATGGCGTCTGGAATGGCGAACGGGATGATCTTGATTGTCGCGATCATCTGTTTCGGCTGCACGACTTCGAAGGGCGTCAGCGCGGCGATGGTCGCCGATTCATCGACCAGATTAACATCGTCCAGCCCGTCGGCGTCGTACACCAGCAGACCGTGCTGCTGGGCGAACAGATTGACCCTGCCGGTGAAGGCGCTTGAAATTTCGATGTTGTCGCCCGCCGCCGCATCGGCGATGCGCGCCGCCGCGCTGTCTTCGTCAAGATCGCCGTCTTCGTGGCGGATCACGGTGATGGTTTTAAATCCGGCGGTCTTTAAGGCGTCCAGGTCTTCGTCCGTGAGACGACGCCCTTTCTTGAACATCCGTGCGCCCACACGCAACGAATGCACCAGCAGCGCGCCTTCGGTGTCGGAAACAGGCAGATCGCCGAAAATCATGCGGCTTTCTTCAATTTGTAACGGCGCCGGGTCTGCGTGATTTCACCCAGGATCGACAGCGCGATTTCGGCGGGGGATATGGCGCCGATATCAAGCCCGACGGGGCCGTGAATGCGGGCGAAATCCGCCTCGCCAAAGCCTTCTTCGGACAAACGCTCGCGCCGCTTACCGACTGATTTCATACCGCCCAGCGCGCCGATATAAAACGCCTTCGATCGCAACGCCGCGGCCAGCGCCGGGTCGTCCAGTTTCGGGTCATGGGTTAAGGCGACGACGGCTGTTCCCGAATCCGGGTCAAGGTCGGCCATGGCGTCGTCCGGCCACCGTGAATCAATCGTCACATCGGGAAACCGTTCCGGCGTCGCCCAGGCGCCGCGCGGATCGACCACGATAGGCTCGAACCCCGCCAGACGGGCCATCGGCACCAGTGGTTGGGCGATATGAACGGCGCCGATAATAATCAGGCGTTTGGGAGGATTGAACGCGCGCACGAACAGGCGTTTGCCGCCGATATCGACGGTTTTGCCGCGGTCGTCCGCCATGACCGCATCGATGGCGTCGGTGATGTCGCTGGTAATGGAAATGTCACCGGTCGCGGCGCCATCGACGACAAGCGATTGCGCGCCGGATTCGATATCGGTGACCAAAACGGTGGCGGCCTTCGCATCTTGGGCTGCGAGTAAATCATTGAGCATTTTTGTTTTCATAACAGTATTTCCTATCCGCTGTTACTCGACGCGTTCGACGAAAACCTCGACCTTGCCGCCGCAGGCCAGGCCGACTTCCCAGGCCATTTCGTCGGTGACGCCAAAATCCAGCAAGCGGGTCTTGCCGTCCTTGATCGCGGCCAGGCCTTCGCCTACGACCGCGCCTTCGATGCATCCGCCCGACACCGACCCGATAAATGCGCCGTCATCCTTGATGGCGAGCTGGCTGCCGACGGGGCGCGGGGACGAGCCCCAGGTGGTGACGACCGTCGCCAGGGCGACGCCATGATTTTCCGATTTCCACGACGCGGCCTGCCGCAGGATGTCGTCATGATCGTTGTAGGTGTGCTCGGGTAGAGATTGATCGGTCATGCTGCGCGCTCCCGCCATTGTCTCATGGATGCATTCGTCCTGGGGCCGGTTTCGCCTAAGATGGCGACAATTTGCGTCAGGCTGTTCAGATTGTGGACGGGTCTGAAGTCATCCACATAGGGCAACAGAGCCCGCACGCCCAAGGATTTAGGTTCAAACATATCATATCGCAACAAAGGATTCAGCCAGATTAATCGTCGGCACGACCGGTGCAGCCGCTCCATCTCGCGCGAGACGCCGTCGCCCGCGTCCCGGTCCAGCCCGTCGGAGATGAACAGGACTACCGCGCCCTGACCCAGAACGCGCCGTGACCAGTCCTGATTGAACGTATGCAGACACTTTCCGATGCGCGTCCCCCCCGACCAGTCCTCGACGGCCCCGGCGACGGAATCGAGCGCCACGTCGATATCCTTCTGGCGCAGATATCGCGTCAC
>JABJJH010000106.1 GCA_018660965.1 Rhodospirillaceae bacterium
CAGCCATGACTTATACCACCGGCGTCCTGATTTTCGACGACGCGGAAGAACTCGATTACGTGGGGCCGTGGGAAGTCTACACCATGGCGCAAAAAGAACGCGGATCTGGCAGCGTTGTGATGATTTCCGAAACCGGCGAATTGGTGCGAAGCGCGAAGGGCCTGCGCGTTCAACCCGATCACAGCTTTGAAAACGCGCCGAAGCTGGACGTCCTCGTCGTGCCCGGCGGCATGGGGACCCGGCGCGAAGTCGACAACAAAAATCTGATCGACTGGATCGCCAAGGTCGCGCCTGACTGCACCTGGGTCACCAGCGTCTGCACGGGCTCAATGCTGCTCATCGAAGCCGGACCGGCCAAGGGCAAGCGCGTCACGACCCACTGGGCCTTCGTCGACACCCTGCGCAAACGCGGCGGCGCGGCGGAAGTCGTGGACGACATGCGTTTCGTGCGCGACGGCAATGTGGTCACGTCGGCGGGCGTGTCGGCGGGCATCGACATGGCGTTGTGGGTGGTGGGACAAACCGATGACGTCGCCTTCGCCCGGCGCGTTCAACGCAACATGGAATACGACCCGGCGCCGCCTTATACGGCTGCGGCGTAACGTTAACCCGGCAAAGGGTCGCCTTCGGCTGCTGTCTGGTGATAACGCCGCAGACCATCGTCGGTATGAATCCAGGACAATTGGTCCACGACATAGGCGTGCAATCGCGGCTGAAGCGCCTCGGGGTCATCCAACGCCGCGACGAATATGTGCACCTCGCCCGCCCAGCCATCCGATTCATAACTCATCGGCGTGCCGCAGGTTTCACAGAAACGCCGAGTGACCGTCGGCGACGACGCATAGCTCTTGGGCGCGGCGCCGGTCCACGCGACATTTACAGCGTCAAAACTGGCGTAGGTCGTAAACGGCGCGGCGGACGCGCGCCTGCAATCGGCACAATGACAATGGGCGACCCATTTTGGCTTGCCGGTTGCGCGAAACCGCACAGCGCCGCACTGGCACCCGCCCTCAAGGATCGCCCCATCTTCAGCAACCAAGTCTTCGTTTGCCGCCACGACCGCCTTCAATTCTGAAATATCTGAACGTTGCTGCGGATGAACCGTTCGACCACCGGGTTGCCGGACTCGTCGATATCCATGGTTGGGCCGTCCCAGATAATATGGCCTTCGTCGATCATGGCGATGCGGTTGGAAATCTTGCGCGCGCTGACCATGTCGCTGGTGATGGAAATTGTCGTCGCCCCCAGCGCCTCGACCCCATGGGTGATAATTTCATTGATCACGTTGCTCATGATCGGGTCGAGCCCGGCGGTCGGCTCGTCGAGAAACAGAATATCCGGATCCGTCGCGATGGCGCGCGCAAAGCCGACCCGCTTTTGCATGCCGCCCGACAATTCGGCGGGATACAGATCGCCAACCTCGACGCCCAGGCCGACGGAGCGGATTTTGTCGTCCGCGATGTCCCGCGCGTCCGACCTCGACAAGTCCCGGTCCTGCAACAACCGAAAGGCCACGTTTTCCCAGACCGTCATGCTGTCGAACAGACCCTGGCGCTGAAACAACATGCCGAACCGCCGCTCGAACGCCCGGCGTTCGCGCGCGGGCATGGCGGCGGTGTCGTGACCGTCGATACAGATGGACCCGCTTGTCGGCGTCACCAACCCGACGATGCATTTCAACAACAAGGATTTGCCGCTGCCCGACCCGCCAATCAACACCAACGAGTCGCCGCGCGCCACGGACAGGTTTACATCGCTCAAAACCTGTTCGGGACCGAATCGCTTCGACAGGTCGCGAATTTCGATTAGGGCGTTTGGCGAGGCGTCAGGCGCAGTTTCCCGCGCCAAATTCGAATTGTTCATTGGTTTATGTTTCCCATGACCCTGTTTATCAACCAAAGCCCGTTGAATGCGTCAAGCCCCGCCTCTATCGTGTCAGTCTGAATTTACGAAAATTTACAACGGGAGGCGACACAATGAGCGGCGATCTGGTTACTTACGATTCCAAGGATGGCATTGCCACGATCACCATCAATCGGCCGGACAAGCTGAACGCGCTGAGCAATGATGTTGTTTCGGCGATCCGGGACGCCTTTCTCCAGTTGAATGACTCCGACGACCGCTGCGCCATTCTCACCAGCGCAGGCGGCAAGGCGTTTTCCGTCGGCGCCGACTTGAAGGACCCGCCGCGCGACCCCGAATTGTGGGAGTGCATGCCCGGCGTCGGCGTGGATGTCGACAAACCGTTGATCGCCGCCGTATCGGGATACTGCGTCGGGGGGGCGTATTGTCTCGTTCAGTTCTGCGATATCGCCGTCGCCGACGAATCCGCCGATTTCTTTTACCCGGAAGCGCAGATCGGGTTTTGTGGCGGCCTGATCGCGGGGCTGGCGTCGCGATTGCCCTACAAAATCGCGATGGAATTCATGCTGACCGGCAAACATTTCAACGCCCAACGCGCCTACGAAACCGGCATGGTCAACAAGGTGACCCCGGTGGGGGAACTGATGGACGGCGCGATGGAATACGCGGAAATATTCCGCGACAGCTCGCCAATGGTCATGGGGGCGTTAAAACGCTTCGTCCGCAACGAAGTCCTGACCCGCGGCCCGTCCGAACAGGCGGGGTTGGCGCGGCGCGATTTGTTGGCGATTTCTCGCAGCGCGGACCAACAGGAAGGCGGAAAAGCCTTCCGCGAAAAACGCAAACCGGTCTTCAAGGGGCGGTAAAGGAACTGCCCTACATCAACCCACGGCGGATTAAATTCAGCGCGACCAGAAACAGCATGCCCAAAACGACGCGCTGAAACACCGTTTGCGACACGCGGTTGCGCATCCAGGCGCCCATATAGGCGCCGACGAACATTGGAACGCACGCGGCCAGCGACACCCATCCATCGTCCGCCGAAATAACACCGTTGACGATCAGCGTCACAAACAGCGGGAAGATGCCGGTCAGATAGATGAGCCCGACCGCGCACATGAATTCGTCTTTGGGTAATTTTAACGCGACGAGGAAACTGAGGAGCGGCGGTCCAAAAATTCCAGAAATGCCGCCGAGGAATCCGGATAACAACCCGATGACCGGCTTCATTCGCGCCTCGGTCTTTTCGGTTACCGAAATCCGCAGGGAAACCACCTGACTAAACACAAACAAGGCGACCAGAACACCGATGAAAATGGAGATCGGCGCCTGATCGACCCGGGTCAAAATCTGCGCACC
>JABJJH010000308.1 GCA_018660965.1 Rhodospirillaceae bacterium
CTTTCCAGCGCCGCTTTTCATCGCCCAGCAGATCGACAAGGTCGGCTTTTTCGTCGGACAGCGAACCGTGTTCCTTGCGAATTTCGATTTCTTCAAGGCGGCGCAAACTGCGCAACCGCATGTTCAAAATCGCGTCGGCCTGCCCCTCGGTCAGATCGAACTGGCGCATGAACTCGGCCTTCGGATCGTCTTCTTCGCGCACGATCCGGATCACTTCGTCCAGGTTCAGATAGGCGACCAGATACCCTTCGAGAATTTCGAGGCGGCGCTCGATATGCGCCAGCCGGTTGTTGGTGCGCCGGACAAGCACGTTGTGGCGGTGATCGAGATACGCCTGCAATACGTCGCGCAAATTCATGACGCGCGGCGTCTGGTCCGCATCCAGGACATTCATGTTCAACGAAAAGCGGTTTTCCAGATCGGTCTGGCGGAACAGCGATTCCATCAGGACGGTCGGATCGACGTTGCGGTTCTTGGGCTCCAGCACCAGACGGACTTCGGTCGTCGATTCGTCGCGGATGTCGGCCAGCATCATCAGCTTGCGGGCGTGCAGCAGTTCCGCGATCTTTTCGATCAGCCGCGACTTCTGCACCTGATAGGGAATTTCCGTCACAACGACCTGATAGCCGCCGCCCTTCAGTTTTTCGGTTTCCCAGCGCGCGCGAATCCGGAACCCGCCGCGCCCTGTCGTATAGGCCGCGAGGATGCTGTCGCGTGCTTCCGCCAACAGGCCGCCGGTGGGGAAATCCGGCCCCGGCATCAATTCCACCAGTTTGGCGAAAGACGCGTTGGAATGCTTGATCAAATGCAGCAGCGCGTCGCAAATTTCGCCCAGATTATGCGGCGGGATGCTGGTCGCCATGCCCACCGCGATGCCGGTCGCGCCATTCGCCAGAAGATTGGGCAAGCCTGCCGGCAACACGACCGGTTCCTCGCCCTCGCCGTCATAGGTTTCGCGGAAATCGATGGTGTTTTCACCGATGCCGTCGAGCAGGGCGTTGGCGGCCTCGGTCAGGCGCGCTTCGGTGTATCGCATGGCGGCGGGATTGTCGCCGTCGATATTGCCGAAATTACCCTGACCGTCGACCAGCGGATAGCGCACGGCGAAGTCCTGCGCCAGCCGCACCATCGCATCGTAAATCGCCGCGTCCCCATGCGGGTGAAACTTGCCCATGACATCGCCGACGATGCGCGCGCATTTCTTGAACCCCGACGCGGGGTCCAGCTTCAATTCCCGCATGGCGTACAACAACCGGCGATGCACGGGCTTCAACCCGTCGCGCACATCGGGCAGCGACCGCGACATGATCGTGGACAGGGCATAGGACAAATAGCGCTCGCCTAACGCCCCGGCTAAGGGGACAGGCCGGACCTCGCCAATTTCAGACACTTTCGCCATGGAAAACCATTCTCACTAGATGATGCATAATTCAGCGACCAACATGCCATATCTTGTAAGCGTAGTCGACCGCGCAAGCGTATTCTCAGCCCGATATTTGACCAAATCGCCGCCGCAGAATTTGCACGAGCCGATCGCGCGCCTGGGGCATGGGTCGGTCGTGCGCCGCGTAGACATGCTTGTCGATGAAATAGCCGGTCAACGACAACCCGTCCAGGATTTCGGCCTGCGTATTGGCCGGGTCGTCCGGCGCTTCGCCGATCAGGAACCCCGGCAAGGTCAACAGGCGGTCCCGATACGGCGCGCCCGCCGCCCGCGACACCGCACACCCGCTTTTAGGCGATACATAGACAAGCTCTTCTGCGCCTCCGGTCGCGGCGCAGCGCGACAGATCGAGCCCAAACCCCAATTCGCGCAGAAAATCCAGCTCCCACTGAACATAATACGGCATCCACGAGTCATCGCCGGTATCGAGGGCGGTGATCATGGCGGCGGTGTTGTCGAACAGGGCGGGATGGTGTTCGCGTTCCGGCAAGCCCGTATCGACCAGCGCGCACAACGCGCCAAGCGCCGCCAGACGGTCGGCGTGCGGCAACAACGGGGCGGCGAGGCTTTTATCCAGTTCCAGCGCGAACGACCCCAGATGTTCCTCCAGACGCGCGCGCCATGTTGCGGACACAAGGTTGCCGGGCTGCAAGACGCCACGCAGACGCCGCGACTGCCCGCCGCGCACCAGCCCCGCATGACGGCCATGCCCGGCGGTCAGCAACGTCGCCACCACCGACGACTCGCCATGGCGACGCACCGACAGCACCAATCCCTGATCCATCCAGTCCATAACGATATGTAACAGAACCGCGCCGTGGGAACAGGGGCTGGATGGTATTAGAGAGATAATGTCCGGACATGCATTGATCTCGCTGCGGCTTTCTGCCTATCCTGAATGTGATCAGGAAATTTTCCACAATACGGAGCATTGAATCGCCATGGAATACAAGCGAGTTTCGGCTGATTGCCATCTGGATATGCCCTGGATGCCGCCGACCTTATTCACTGATGAATCATCCAATGCGTTGAGGGACCGTATGCCGTATGTCGAGGATGGCCCGGATGGTCCCCAATGGGTCACCAAAAAAGGCGCCAATTTCGGGTTGCTGAACGGCGTGGGCCCCGGCGGCGCGAAGCTTGTTCCCGGCCAAAATGTCCGCGTCGACAAAATGGCCGAAACCGGCATGTTCGCGGACGGCCAAAAAGGTATCCAGCGGGTGTCCGACCCGCATCTGCGCCTCAAGGAGATGGACCGCGACGGCGTCGATGCGGAAGTCATTTACGGTATCCTCGGTTCCGCCTCCAAGATGCAGGATCCCGAGGCCGCCAATGAGGTGTTCCGGATCTATAATGACTGGCTGAAGGATTTCTGCAGCCATTACCCCGACCGCCAGATCGGCCTGGCCTGTTTGCCCTATGGCGACATCGACGCCGCGGTGGCGGAAGTTCACCGCACCGCCAAGATGGGGCTGCGCGGGCTGGAACTGTCCTGTTCCTGGGACATGTCGCCGATGTGGCACCCGTGCTGGGATCCTCTGTGGGAAGCCGTTAACGAAGTCAACTTGCCGCTGCATTTCCACACCTTCCCGACGACGTCGCCGGAAGCCCGTGAAATGACCTCCGGCCATGTCCGACGCGCGGCGATGTTCACCGGCGTCACCGCCTTCCAGATGGGCTTGGTTCATATTCTGGCGGCCATGATGGGAGCGGGCGTGTTCGAACGCTTTCCGAACATCAAGATCTCGCTCGGTGAAAGCGGCGCCGGCTGGATTCCCTACGCTCTCGACCGCATGGACTTCGAGTACGAGGACCGGTTCCGCGATCTCATGCCGATGAAGCCGTCCGAGTACTGGAAGCGCCAGTGCAAGGCCACGTTCCAGTACGACGTGATCGGGCCAATGCTGATCAACGCGAATGATCTGATGACGGAAGACACCCTGATGTGGGGGTCCGACTACCCGCACACCGACGGCATCTGGCCGGAATCGACCAAGTACATTGAAGAACAGTTCGCCGGTCTGACGGCGGCGCAGATACAAAAAATCACCTGCGATAACGCGGTGGAGTTTTATAATCTGAAGCAGAAAAATTCGCGCTAATAGAACAATCAGACCACTAACACCGCATCGTGGCCCCCTTCCCGTCCTGGGAGGGGGGCGGCTATGTGGGCACCCTCCCAATAGAGCGTAAAGACCTATTCCAGAGGCGGCGCGAGCGTATCCTTTGTCAGCGACGCATCCATCGCCGTCGTCCGGCCCATGCTGCGCCGGTCCACCGCGACGGCCTTGATCATGGCGTACACGGGCTTGCCGGGGACCAACCCCAACTCGCGCGCCGACACCTTCATCACGCGCGCCCATAGCGGGCTTCCCACGTCCAGCAACACATGCGCATGGGGGCCGCCGCTGTCTTCCACCTGCGTTACGCGACCGGGCAAAATATTGAGAATGCTGGTTTTTTCGGGACGCTCAAGGCTCAACGCAACATCGCGGGAACGGATGCGCAAGTTCACGATCTGCCCCACCGGCGCGTCGATAGTCGGGCCCCGGAATACGCCGCCGGTAAAGGCGAATTCCGTCAGGCCGCGCGCCGAATCGTGTTTGGACACGGTGGCGCGCAACACCGCACCCGCGTCGATGCGACCGGTATAAGGGTGCAAATCCAGACGGTTGGTCACATCCTCGATGGGCCCCGCCGCCAGCACCGCGCCCCCGGACAGCAGCACCAGTTGGGACGCCAGACGCAGCACCTCGTCGATGGCGTGACTGACATAAAGCACGGGGATGCCGAAATCATGCCCCAGGCGTTCGATCAGTGGCAGAATTTCATCCTTGCGGTCCAGATCCAGCGACGACAAAGGTTCGTCCATCAACAACAACCGGGGATGCGTCATCACCGCGCGGGCGATGGCGACCCTTTGACGTTCACCGCCGGACAACCGCTGCGGACGCCGGTCAAGCAGCGAGCGTAGATCGAAGGCGTCAACGACCTGATCGAAATCGAACCGCCCCTCGACCGCCGGTTTTCGTTTAACCCCGTATCCGATGTTCGCGCGCACCGATAAATGCGGGAACAGGCGGGCTTCCTGAAACACAAAGCCCAATTGACGCTGATGGGGTGGCGCGAAAATTCCCGCCGCATCGTCCTGCCAGGTTTCCCCGTCCATGCAAACAATATTGCCCGCGCGCCGATCCAACCCCGCGATCAACCGCAACAGTGTGCTTTTGCCGCTGCCGGACGGGCCGAACACCGCCGTCACGCCATCGATAGACAAATCCAGCGCGGCGTTCAGGCGAAAATCCGGATACGCGATGGCGCATTTGGCGATGAGATGCGACATGGCCGTCAGCTCACCTTGATGGGGAATTGCCGGTTCAGCGCGTACACGAACACCAACACGACGAAGGAAAACACCAGTAAGCCGCCTGACATCCAATGCGCCGCAGGATAGTTCAAGGTCTCGACGGACTCGAAGATTGCGATGGAGACGACTTTCGTTTCACCGGGGATATTGCCGCCGACCATCAATACGACGCCGAATTCACCCAGGGTGTGCGCGAAGCTCAACACGGCGGCGGTGAGATACCCCCGCGCCGCCATCGGGGACGCCACCGACATAAACGCGTCCAGCGGCGTGGCGCCCAGGGGGTACGCGGCTTCCAACGGGTCCCGGCCCACCGCTTCAAACGCCGCATGCAGCGGCTGAACCGCGAACGGCAGGGAGTATATCACGGACGCGATGACCAGCCCGAAGAAGGAAAACGTCAGGGTCGTGTCCGTCATCAACACCCAGGGCGCGCCGATAAAGCCTTCCGGGCTCAACAGCACCAATAAATAAAACCCCAGGACCGTCGGCGGCAGCACCAGCGGCAGGGCGACGATTGATTCCACTAAAACGACGGCCCGCGTCCGCGTGCGCGCCATCCACCACGCCAACGGCGTCGCCAACACCATCAAGACCATAACCGTCGTCGCGGCGAGCTTTATCGTCAGCCAGATTGGCGTAAAATCGAATTCCATGGGGGAAGTTTCCATGCGGGGACTTTAGCGAATCGCCGCTCGCGGGGCCACGTCATAACCGAACGCCCGGATGATGGCCCGACCACGATCCGATTGCAAATACCGTAACACCGCCTGCGCCGCCGATGGATCGGGTCGTCCCGCCACCAATACGGCGTCCTGTTTGATCGGCGCGTGCAGATCCTTGGGAACCACCCACCAGACGCCGCCAGGCCGTCGCACCGGATGGCGCAATTGCGACAGCGCGACGAAGCCAAGCGGCGCGCTACCGGTGGCGACGAACTGGAAGGCCTGGCCGATGCTCTGGCCGCGCACGAATTTCGCGCTCAACGCCTTTTCAACGCCCAGCGCCCGCATTGTCTGGATGGCCGCGACCCCGTAAGGCGCCAGGGCGGGATTGGCGAGCGCGATATGGTCGAACGCGCCGCGCCGCAGCGTTTCCGGGCCAATCCCGTCCCTCAGCGCCTTGGATCTGGTCCACAGCGCCAACCGTCCAGTCGCATAGGTGAAGCGCGTTCCCGGCGCCGCCAGGGCGTCTGCCTCCAAACGGCGCGGGCTGTCCTGATCGGCGGACAAAAAGAGGTCATAGGGCGCGCCATGGCGGATTTTCGCATACAGCCCGCCGGTCGACCCGGACACGATCCGCACGCGCCCGCCGGACGCTTCCGTGTACGCCGCCGCGATCCGCCGCATCGGTTCCAGAAAATTCGCCGCGACCGCAACGGTGACGCTCCTGGATTTGGGGGGCACGGTGGTTTCTGCGCGTGCAGGAACGACGGCCATTGCCGCCATGACAAGCGACACGGTCACGAAAAAAAATACACTCCCGCGCGGCGGCGACTCAGGCCTGCGCCTGTGGGCGATCATGCGGGATATTTGTCTTCGGTCATGGGTCTCTCCCTTTTCAGCCTGCAAAGGCTATCGATACTGAACGTCATCGCATATCAAGCAGCGTGATCTACATCAAGGCCGACGCTGCGGGGACCCTGTATTTCCAAAACATGGTTGATCGCAGGCAAGCGGGAACCTATTTGTTTTAATTGGCTTGACCAATATACGCTGGTTTATCATTAAGCCTGAATAAGTTGGATACCCTTGAATGATTGATCCTTTCGGTCGCACCGTCTCTTACCTTCGCGTCTCGGTCACCGACCGGTGCGATTTCCGCTGTTCCTATTGCATGGCGGAAGACATGAATTTCCTGCCGAAAAGCGACATTCTTTCGCTGGAGGAATTGAACCGCCTGTGCGGCGCCTTCATCAAACTCGGCGTCCGAAAACTTCGGCTTACGGGCGGCGAACCGTTGGTGCGGCGCAACATCATGTGGTTGTTCCACTCGCTCGGCGAACATTTGAAAACCGGCGACCTGGAAGAACTCACCCTGACCACGAACGGCAGTCAGCTCGCAAAATACGCCGAGGAACTGTTTGAATGCGGCGTACGCCGGGTCAATGTCTCGCTCGATACGCTGGACCCGGAAAAATTCCTGGCCATCACCCGCTGGGGGAAATTCGATCAGGTCATGAACGGGATCGCGGCGGCGAAGGCGGCCGGCCTCAAGGTCAAGATCAACGCCGTGGCGCTCAAGGGAATCAACGACGATGAAATCAACGATCTTGTAAGCTGGTGCGGCGAGAACGGTCACGACATCACCTTTATCGAAGTCATGCCGATGGGCGAAATGGGCGAAGCGGCGCGGCTGAACCAGTATTGGCCGCTATCCATCGTCCGGGGCGAATTGCAAAAACGCTGGACGTTGAGCGATCTGGACGAAACCACCGGCGGCCCCGCCCGATATGTCCGTGTCGAGGAAACCGGCGGTAAAATCGGGTTTATCACCCCCATGACCCACAATTTCTGTGAATCGTGCAATCGCGTTCGCCTGACCTGCACGGGCACCTTGTATATGTGCCTGGGGCAGGACGACGCCGCCGATTTACGCACGCCGCTACGCGCCAGCGACGATGACGCCGTCGTCCAGGACGCCGTTCTGGAAGCGATGAAGCGCAAACCGATGGGCCATGATTTCATCATAGACCGCCGCAGCCAGAAAAAAC
>JABJJH010000623.1 GCA_018660965.1 Rhodospirillaceae bacterium
CGCCCATGCGATCCGTCGGAGGGCGTCGAAATACCTTGCCGATGCAACGCATCGCCTGTGGTTTTCCTCCTACCCGACGAATCGCATGGGCGATCTCAGTGGCTTCGAATAGCCGAGACACGCTCTAGCGTTACTGGTTAGCCCAGTCGGAAATCAGCCGCCGCGAAATTGAATCCGCGCGCGGCAATCGCAACGCGCTGGCGTCGGGCGTATTCTGGGCGTCGAGAACCTGCTGGCGGGTGAACCATCCGGCATCGTCCATTTCATCGAAATTCACGTTCATCTCTTCGCTGGTCGCCAGCGCGGTGTATCCCAGCATGATGGACGACGGGAAAGGCCATGGCTGCGAGGAATGGTAGTGAATGTCGGTGATGGTCAGTCCGACCTCCTCGAACACCTCGCGCGCCACCGCGTCTTCCAGGCTTTCGCCTTGTTCCACGAACCCGGCCAGCACCGATTGTTGCCCCGGCGGCCAGACCTTTTGCCGTCCCAGCACCACCCGGTCGCCACCGTCATGCACCAACATGATGACCGCCGGATCTATTCGAGGGAAAATCTGCGCCTTGCATTCGGGGTTCGTGCATTGCCGCATATGACCGGCGTCCCGCGACTCGGTCTTGGCGCCGCACGTTCCACAGAATTGATGACGGGCGTGCCATTGAATGGCGCCGCGCGCATACACCAGCAAGGATCCGTCTTCGTGGCCGAGCCGCTGCCCCAGCCCGCGCATATCGGCGAACCGACCGTGTTCTTCCAACGGCGGGTCTTCGTATCCGGAAAAATCGGCGGCAAAATGGGCGACGCCGTCAAGCAAGCCCAGAAACACGACCGTGTCGGCGCCGAACAACAGCCCACGCGACAAGGGAACCCGCGCGCCCACGGGTTGACGCCCTTCCAGAACCAGACTTTGCATCTTCCACAGGGGAATAAGCACCGAGTTCGGGCTGGCGAGTTGTTCGGAAATCCAGTCTTGGTCGGTCCGGAGATGCGAAGCGCGGTCAATCGGGCCGGATGCGTAAAAATTTGGCGTTTTCATGGCCGAAAGATTGCCATGCTTCGATGGCGCGCGCAATTATTGACAACACCCCTTGTTCAGGCGCGCTAAATATCTGATATAGTCGTGTTGGAAGGCTGGCTTGTGGACTGATCCCTCGCCAACCCGGTCAGATCCGGAAGGAAGCAGCCGTAACGAGACCGATTTGGGTCGCTTGTCCAGTCTTCCACGTATCGCCTTCTTGGAAGCGGCGCGGCATGACGGGCGCAAGATGACCGACACTTTGGACCCTTCTTCAACGGATCTCGTATCCGATGACAAGGCTGGATATCGAGTCCTCGCCCGAAAATACCGGCCCACCACCTTTTCGGAACTGATCGGACAGGCGGCCCTGGTGCGGACCCTGTCCAACGCAATCGATTCGGGGCGGATCGCCCATGCGTTCATCCTGACCGGCGTGCGCGGCGTCGGCAAGACGACAACGGCGCGGATTATCGCCCGGGCGCTGAACTGCACCGGCCCCGGCGACGATGGCGGCCCCACCATTGACCCTTGCGGCGAATGTGCGAATTGCCAGTCGATTTCCGAAGACCGCCACGTCGACGTTATCGAAATGGACGCCGCCAGCCGCACCGGGATCGACGATGTCCGGGAACTGATCGAAGGCGTTCGCTATCGGCCCGTATCGGCCCGCTACAAAGTCTATATCATCGACGAAGTGCATATGCTGTCCCGCCAGGCGTTCAACGGGCTTTTGAAAACGCTCGAAGAACCGCCCGAACACGTCATTTTCATCTTCGCCACGACGGAAATCCGCAAGGTTCCCGTTACCGTGTTGTCGCGCTGCCAACGCTTCGACCTTCGGCGCGTGGATATGTCGGATTTGACCGGGCATTTCCGCAACATCGCCAAACAGGAAGGCGTCGAGGTCGAGGATGAGGCGTTGTCGATCATCGCGCGCGCCGCCGACGGGTCGGTTCGCGACGGGCTGTCGCTTCTGGATCAGGCCATCGCGTTGTCGGGCGGCGCGGTCAAGGCGGAACAAATTCGCGACATGCTGGGGCTGGCCGACCGCAACGCGGTGTTCGATCTGTTCGATCAGTTGATGTCCGGTGATATCGCGGGCGCGCTGGACCGGTTCGAGACCATGTACCGCGACGGCGCGGACCCCGTCATCGTGCTTCAGGATTTGCTCGACGTCACCTACTGGCTGACCCGGGTGAAGGTGTCGCCGGAAGTCGCCGAC
>JABJJH010000105.1 GCA_018660965.1 Rhodospirillaceae bacterium
CTACGATCTTTGGAAAAAAATAGCCGGTCTGCCCGACGAGAAAATCATTCGCATCGACACGTCCGATAATTTTTGGGCTATGGGAGACACCGGGCCGTGCGGGCCGTGTTCGGAAATATTTTACGACCATGGTCCCCATATTCCCGGCGGTCCCCCCGGCAGCCCGGACGAGGACGGCGACAGGTTCATCGAAATCTGGAATCTCGTGTTTATGCAGTACGAGCAGATCGACGCCGACACGCGGGTTTTGCTGCCGCGCCCGTCCGTCGACACCGGCATGGGGCTGGAGCGCATGACCGCGACCCTGGCGGGAACCAATGACAGTTTCGCCATCGACCTGTTCCGCTCGCTGATTGAGGAATCGGCGCATTTCACGAATACCGAACCTGATGGCGAACAATCGGTGTCGCATCGGGTCATCGCGGATCATGTCCGGGCGTCGAGCTTTTTGATCGCCGACGGCGTGCTGCCCTCGAACGAGGGCCGTGGATATGTCCTGCGGCGCATCATGCGTCGCGCAATGCGCCATGTTCATCTGCTGGGTGAAAAAGATACGCTGCTGTGGCGGCTGGTGCCCAATTTGGTAAAAATGATGGGGCAGGCTTATCCGGAATTATCGCGGGCGGAATCGCTGATTTCGGAAACGCTCAAGCTGGAGGAAACCAGTTTCAACCGGACTCTCGCCCGCGGCCTGCGTCTCTTGGGGGATGAAACCAAATCACTGGCCAGCGACGGAACCCTGCCCGGTGACGTGGCCTTCCGGTTATACGACACCTTTGGCTTTCCGCTTGACCTGACCGAGGACATCCTGCGCGGGCAGGGCCGCAAGGTTGACGTCGCGGGATTTGACGCCAGCATGGAGCGTCAACGCGCGGAAGCCCGCCGCGCCTGGTCGGGTTCCGGCGACGCGGCGACCGACACTTTGTGGTTTGAGTTGAAGGAAGCCGTCGGCGCGACTGAATTTCTGGGATACGAAACCGAAGCCGTCGAAGGCGTCATTACCGCAATCGTCGTGGACGGCGAGTCGGTTTCGGAAGCCGCCGCCGGACAGCCGGCGATGGTGTTGACCAATCAGACGCCGTTTTACGGTGAATCCGGTGGTCAGCTTGGTGATCGGGGACTGTTATTTTCCGCCGACGGCGCCGAATTCGCCGTGCGCGACACAAAGAAAAATCTCGACTCGCTGTATGTCCATGTCGGCGTGGTTAAAAAGGGCGCCTTGACGATCGGACAGGCGTTGGAATTGCAGGTCGAAGGCGGCCGCCGCGCCCAACTGCGGGCGAACCATTCCGTCACCCATGTGTTGCATGAAGCCTTGCGACGCGAATTGGGGGACCATGTCACCCAGAAAGGCTCGCTGGTGGCGCCGGATTATTTGCGCTTTGACTTCAGTCACCCCAAGGCGATGAGCGATGAGGAGATCATCGCGGTTGAAGCCGAGGTGAACCGGCGTATTCGGGAAAACATGAACGTGGCGACGCGGGTCATGTCCGCCGACGATGCGGTCAAGAGCGGGGCCCTGGCCTTGTTCGGCGAAAAATACGGTGAGGAAGTGCGGGTCGTTTCCATGGGGGACAGCGTTGGCGAGCCGGATGGCCATTATTCCGTTGAACTCTGCGGTGGCACGCATGTCCGGCGCACGGGGGATATCGGTTATTTCAAGATTTCCGGCGAGGCCGCCGTTGCGGCCGGCGTGCGGCGGATCGAGGCGGTGACCGGAGCGGCGGCGGTAGAGAGGGCGAAGACGCAAGAAACGCGGCTTGGGGCCGTGGCGTCGGTTCTACGGGTGGCCGTGGCCGATGCGCCGGAACGCGTCGCGGTCCTGGTCGAGGAACGCCGCCAAATGGAGCGTGAAATTTCCCAACTGCGCCAAAAGCTCGCGGCGGGCGGTGGTCAGGCCGGGGAACCGGGCGCGAAGGATATCGCCGGGATCGCCTTCGCCAGCCGAACGGTGCAGGACATACCGGCAAAGGAACTGAAACCGCTCGCGGATTCCCTGAAACAGCAACTCGGCTCCGGTGTGGTCGCCGTCATCGCGGTCAATGACGGCAAGGCGTCTCTTGTCGTCGGCGTCACCAATGATCTGACGGAACGCGTCAGCGCGGTTGATCTGGTGCGCGTGGGCTCCGCCAGCGTCGGCGGCAAGGGCGGCGGCGGACGACCGGACATGGCGCAAGCGGGAGGACCCAACGGCGCCGACGCGGACAAGGCCGTTGCGGCGATTGAAGCCGCGTTGGCGCAAGTCAGTTAGAACAATCGCAGCCTTGATTGCGCCGTTTCCGGCGTTTAACCTGCCGCGCTGCAACGAAACCTGGATTGGACGAAAATATGCGCTTTGAGGGCACCGATAATTATATCGCGACCGATGATCTGAAGGTCGCCGTAAACGCCGCTGTTGTTCTTGAACGGCCCCTGTTGATTAAGGGTGAGCCGGGCACCGGCAAAACCGTGCTGGCGCAGGAAGTCGCCAAGGCGCTCGGCATGAATCTGATCGAGTGGCATATTAAGTCCACCACGATCGCCCAACAGGGATTGTACGAATATGATGCGGTCCGGCGATTGCGCGATAGCCAACTTGGCGATGACCGGGTCCACGACATTTCGAATTACATTCTTCGAGGGAAACTTTGGGAAGCGTTCGATGCGGAAGAGGCGCCCATTCTTCTGATCGATGAAATCGACAAGGCGGATATCGAATTTCCGAACGACCTTCTGCTGGAACTCGACCGGATGGAGTTTCATGTCTATGAAACCAAGGAGATCGTGAAGGCGGCGAAACGGCCCATCGTCATCATCACCTCCAACAATGAGAAAGAACTGCCGGATGCGTTCTTGCGGCGCTGTTTCTTCCATTACATCAGCTTCCCGGACGCCGATACGATGCGCGAGATCGTCGAGGTCCACTATCCGGGCATCAAGGACGAATTGGTCCGCGAGGCGTTGAATTTGTTTTACGACGTTCGCGATGTCCCGGGGCTAAAGAAGCGCCCAACCACCTCGGAATTGCTCGATTGGCTCAAATTGTTGATGGCCGAGGATGTGTCGCCGGAAGTCCTGCGCAGTCAGGACCCCAGCGTGGCGATTCCACCGCTCTATGGCGCACTGTTGAAGAACGAACAGGACGTTCAGTTGTTTGAACGCCTCGCGTTCATGTCGCGCCGGGAACAAAGCGGCGCTTAGGTCCTGTTCGGGCGACGTTAAAGGAGGTTGGCGATGTTTACGGAGCTGTTTTTTGAACTGCGCCGCATCGGCGTGCCGGTTTCATTGAACGAATACCTCACGCTTATGGAGGTCATGGAACGCGGCATTCCGGACTATAACGTCGATAATTTTTATTACCTAAGCCGGGCGACCCTGGTGAAGGACGAACGTCATCTGGATCGGTTCGACCGGGTGTTCAGCCATGTTTTCAAAGGGCTTGAAGCGCCGGAAGGCGATGTTATTCAGGACATTCCCGAAGACTGGCTGAAAAAACTCACCGAAAAATACCTGACCGAGGAAGAAAAGGCGAAAATCGAAGCCTTGGGTGGTTGGGAAGAGTTGATGGAGACGCTCAAAAAACGCCTGCAGGAGCAAGAAAAACGTCACCAAGGCGGCAGCAAGTGGATCGGCACGGCGGGAACTTCGCCGTTCGGCGCCTATGGTTACAACCCAGAAGGCATTCGCATCGGCCAGGAAGAATCGCGCCATCGCCGCGCGGTGAAGGTCTGGGATAAACGCGAATTTAAAAATCTCGACGATTCGATTGAACTCGGGACTCGTAATATCAAGCTTGCGCTGCGGCGGTTGCGTCAGTTCGCGCGCGAAGGCGCGCCGACGGAACTCGACCTGCCGGGCACCATCAAGGCGACTGCCAACAATGGCGGATACCTTGACTTGAAGATGTACGCGCAACGCAAAAACACCGTGAAGGTCTTGTTGTTCTTCGATATCGGCGGGTCGATGGACGATCATGTGAAGGTCTGCGAGGAATTGTTTTCCGCGACGCGAACCGAATTCAAGAACCTCGAATATTTTTATTTTCACAACTGCCCCTATGAAAGCGTGTGGAAGGACAACCGGCGGCGTCATAACGAGCGCCTCGATCTGTGGGAGGTGCTCAACACCTATCCGCCGGACTACAAGGTCATCTTCGTTGGCGACGCTTCCATGAGCCCTTATGAAATCACCTATGCGGGCGGCAGCGTCGAGCACTGGAACGAGGAAGCTGGCGCGGTCTGGCTGCAGCGCATTCTGGCCACCTACAAACATGCGATCTGGTTAAACCCGCAACCCGCGAGAACCTGGGGCCACACGCCGTCAATTGAATTGCTGTCGCAACTCATGGAAGACCGCATGTATCCGCTGACCCTGGATGGACTCGACAAGGGTATGCACGAGTTGTCACACTAGCGCTGAGACCAAAATATCCGGCGCATCATGGCGTACAATAAAAAGATACATATCGCGCAATTCCTAGTGCACGGGCCGAGCTACCACAGCCTGGCCATGTGGCGGCATCCGTGCACCGAAACATCGGGGCACGCCTGGAACGAACCTGAACTTTACCAACATATCGCCAAAACCTGCGAACGCGGTTTGTTCGACATGGTCTTCTTCGCAGACCTCAACTACATATCGGACACATTCCAGGGCTCGCTTGAACCCGCCTTGCGCTATGCAGCCCAAGCGCCGGAACACGACCCCATTCCGTTGTTGTCCTGGATGGGGGCGGTGACGAAGCGTATTGGGCTGGGCGCCACCTTTTCCACCAGTAACCAGCACCCGTTCTATGCGGCCCGGCTATGGGCGTCGCTCGATCATTTGACCAGGGGGAGGGCCGCCTGGAACGTCGTGACATCGATCAACGAAAACCAGGCAGCGAATTACGGCGTCGCGCGTGACGACAACGATATTCGATACGATCAGGCACATGAGTTCATGCGGGCCTGTCGGGAACTTTGGGAAAGTTGGGACGAAGACGCGGTTGTCATGGACAAGGACAACGCCGTGTTCGTGGACGCCGCGAAAGTACGGCGGATCGATTTCGAAGGAAAATTCTTTAAATCCCGTGGCCCTTTAAACGTAACCCGTTCGCCGCAAAACGGCCCGGCCATCCTGCAGGCGGGAACCTCCCCCAAGGGCATCGAATTCGCCGCCAAATACGCCGACGGCATTTTCGCCATTCAGCCGCGCGCGGAGGACGCTGGTCGGTACCTCGATGCAGTGAAAGGTCAGATGGATGATTTTGGCCGGAACCCGGGTCATTGCAAAATTCTGTTCGGGATGCAGCCCATCATTGGCGAAACTGAGGCCGAAGCGCGAGAAAAGGAAGAAGAACATAACGCCCTGGTTCCGCTGGACGCGGGGTTGGCGATTCTGTCGGCACATTTGAATTACGATTTGTCC
>JABJJH010000236.1 GCA_018660965.1 Rhodospirillaceae bacterium
AGTGGTTCGTATTCCTCGCCGACCATTTCGGTTTCGATTTCCCCCGGCGCCACCGCGTTCACTCGAACGCCCAGGGCCGCGAATTCAACCGCCATTTCCCGCGTTAAGGCCGACAACGCAGCCTTCGACGTGGAATACGCCTTTATATATGTGACAAGCTCTAATTTTCTTTCCTCTTCATCCAGTTTATCCAGGTCGAATAAATCCAATGATTCAATTGTCTTTTTGAAGACTTCCGCTTTTACCTCCATAAGCAATTCTTCACGGTCGGCATCGACTGCCGTCACCACGACGGGAAATTCAGTTACGTTGTCGATACTGGCGGCGCTGGTTACCCAGTCAACAGCATCGTCTTGAACGTCATCGTTAATTGAACTTTCGGCGTTTGGATCAACGCCTTTTTGTATGAGGGTGGAGATGGTTTTTTTGAGCCGACGGCCAAATTTCCTCATCTTCTTTCCCTTGTCCCTCCGGATAATATGTACGTTTAATTTAGATTAATCCGAAGCATCTCCGCGTTGACGCAGGTCAATGCAACTCCCCATGGCCAATTTATAATGTGAATGTTGGTGCGAATGTGCAGCCAACGTCGTTGGCGTACCGTTGGGTAAGTCGTCCAACGCAAGTAATACGCCGCTAGGAATCTGCCACTAAGGGGGCGCAAATCATGATCGCTGATTTTTTGGATTCCATCAAAAGTGTTCACCAGGAATTTTCGCAAGATACGACAGGGGCGACGGCCATTGAGTATGGATTGATCGCAGCGGGTATCGGAGTCGTCATTATTGGCGCTGTTTCGTTAGTTGGCGCAGCGCTAACGAACACATTCGGTACAATCGCCGCTGCGATGTAACGTGGGTCTTGATGGTCCAGGTAATGAAATTTGACGTTCCGGTTTTAATCTTCCGGGGCGTAATTCCATTGTGGGTTAAAATGCGCGCCTTGGCTGCGCTGTGTTTTCAGACGCGCTAGTTACACATTGCGCGGCTTACAATTGGACGCCAAAATTCTTCCACACTAGATTGCGCCATCAGCAACTTCTGGAAAATACGCGACCTGGAGTGGAACCATGCCTGATTGTGACAAGAATTTGCCGCGGTGGCGTAGCGTTAAACACCGTGTCGGTCTGTTGATTCCGTCGTCCAACAGCCAGATCGAGCCGGAATATTACGCCGTCATGCCGCCTTCGGTCGGCGTGCATTTCGCCCGCGTGGCGTTGACCGAGGTGAGCGACGCCGGTTTCGCCCGTCAGGACGCCGATGTTGTGGCGCAATCACGGATGCTGGCGACGGCCAATGTCGATGTCATCTTGTTTTGTATCACGGCGGCCAGCTTCTATCGGGGGCTCGACTATGACGCCGAACTCAAGCGACGCATCGAGGCGGCCTGCGGCGTTCCGGCGCTGACCGCCGCTCAAACGGTGATAGACGCCTTGCATACGCTCAAGGTGCGCCGGATCGCCTTGGCGACGCCCTTCGCGCCCGTGGGAAACGAGCGCGCCCAGCGGTTTCTGGACGCCAATGGGTTCGAGGTCGTGGCGGTGGACGGGTTGGGATACACGGATAATTTCTCCATCGCCCTGATCGACCTCGATACCGTTCGCGACCTTGTGCGACGGGTTAATACCGACGCCGTGGAGGCGATTGTCATTCCCGGTGGCAATATGCCGTGCTTGTCTATTGTCGAGGAAATGGAAGCGGAATTGGGCAAGCCCGTGGTGACCACCAACGAAGCGGGAATCTGGGCGTTGCTTCGTCATCTTGGCTCGGTTGACCACGTGGACGGCGCCGGTCGGTTGCTGCAGGATCATTTGATGTTGTAACGATGGACTGCGCCGTTTGCGCACGGTGGTTTAGGATTATAATGTTTAGGTTCGAATTATGGACACGTGATAAAATAGCGTGCGTGAGATTGAGGCCGTTGCAAGAGCGCATTGAAGGGCTAACATAGGTCAACTAATGCTACGTAAAGCAAATGATTTGGGGAAATTTTAATGCGATATCTAGTTCTTTTCGTCGGGTCGTTCTGGATTTTGACAGGGTGCATCACGACCGGATCCTTGACGCCGGACGTGGATGTTAAGCCTGTTCATGTGAACGCCGCCAGTTACGACAAGGTATGGAAGGTGTCGGTCGCGGCCGTGGCCAGACGGTTCCCGAACGTCGAATCAGACAAGGCCGTTGGCGTCATCAAAGGACGAGACGGCGTTACATATATGCCGTGGCTCGAAGCCGTTGGGGTCTTCATTCGTCCGACCGAGAACAGTGATCAGGGTTATTTTCTGGACGTGGTTTCAGAACGCAGGCTTTGGAAGGATGAGGGGCCCGACCAGTGGCGTAAAATGATTTTGAAGGAAATCAGGACGAAGCTTGGCGATTCGTGAGTTGGTGATTTCCAGATGAACGATTCCTACTACAAGGACCATTGGGTCGCCATCGAACCGGAACGACTGGATCGTTACGAGGCGATGTTCAAATGGACTCCGGCGGTTGAAGTATTGCTGGCGCCGGCGAAAATCTCGTCGGGGCAAACGGTAGCTGATTTTGGCTGTGGGCCGGGGTATGTCGCGGTCGAATTGGCGAAGCGCGTCGGCGCCGACGGACATGTTCACGCCTTCGACATCAATGCTGATTTTATCGCGCGCACCCGCGCCAGGGCGGAATCCGAAGGTCTGTCGGACCGGATTACCGCGCATCAATTGACCAGTGGAAAACTCCCGCTGGACGATGATGTGCTGGACCGGCTGGTGACCAAGAATGTCATGGTCTATGTCGACGACCCGGCGGCGAGTTTTCAGGAATTTCATCGCGTCGTGAAGCCGGGTGGCGTTGCGCATGTGGTGGACAGCGATTTTGGCATGACGGTGGTGGACCCGGTGCCTGCCGGGCAATGGCGGGCGCTGTTGGACGCCGCCGCACATGCGTTCCGGACGCCCTCGATTGGTCGACAACTCTATGGGTTGGCGCGCGGGGCGGGGTTCGCCGATGTCACCGTCGAGGTCGTGGCGATCCCAGACACCCATGGCCGGATGCTGCATTTTGTGAATAATATTGCCGGTTACGCCCACGATGGGGATAGCGCGATCAGCGAAGGCGACATCCAAAACGTTGTGGATATCGCGACGAACGCGCTGGCAAACGGTCAGTTTTTCGCGTTGAACCCGCAGTTCATGGTGACCTGCGCGGTCTGATTTTATAGCCCGAGTATGCGTTTTGCGATGATGTTCTTTTGAATTTCGTTGGAGCCGCCATAGATCGACGCGGCGCGGCGTAATAACCGGTCGGCCATCAATCCCGTGGCGTAATCCGGGCCAATAGGCGGTTCGTTGGAGTCTGGTTTGAATTGTTCCATTGAATACGGCAGGCCGTAGTAACCCAGCGCCTGAACCAGAATTTCGTTGAGTTCCTGTTCGATTTGGGTGCCGCTGATTTTCAGCGTCGAAGACCCGTCACCGGGGCTTTTGCCCGCGCTGATATTCGCCTGCATGCGTAAATTGGTGATTTCCAGCGCCCGCAGCGACACCTCGACATTCATCAACCGCGCCTTAAAGGCGGGATCATCCAGTAAGACGGCGCCATCGGCGCTTTCTTGCGCCGCGATTTCACGGACGCGTTCGATGGTGCGTTTGTGTTTGGCGACCTGCGCGATGCCGGCCCGTTCATGGCCCAGCAGGTATTTGGCGTAGGTCCAGCCCTTGTTTTCTTCCGCGATGCGGTTTGATACGGGCACGCGCGCATCGTCGAAGAACACTTCATTCAGGTAATGCCTGCCATCCATGGAGATAATCGGTTTTACCGTGACGCCTTCGGTCTTCATGTCGATCAGCAGGAAGGTGATGCCTTCCTGTTTCTTGACGTCGGAATTGGTGCGCACCAGACAGAAAATCCAGTCCGCGCGATGCGCCTGCGATGTCCAGATTTTCTGACCGTTGACGACATAGTGGTCGCCATCCAGTACGGCTTTGGTCTGCAGGGAAGCCAGATCGGACCCGGAACCGGGTTCGGAATAACCCTGACACCAGAACACGTCGCTGTTCAGGATAGAGGGGAGGTGCTGCTTTTTTTGCGCTTCGGTGCCATAGGTGTAGATGACGGGGCCGACCATGGTGATGCCGAATGAACTGATTTTTGGGCAATCGGCGGCCTGGTATTCTTCGGCGTAGATGTGCTTTTGCATTGGGGTCCAGCCGGTGCCGCCATATTCAACCGGCCAATTCGGCGCAATCCAGCCGCGGTCGTGCAGAAGTTTTTGCCACCGCACCATATGTTCCTTGGGCACATAGGAAGACCGCTGAACGGCGGCGCGGATTTCGGGCGGGAATTTATCGCCGATGAAGCTCTGCACTTCATCGCGAAAGGCCAAGTCGTCTTTCGTGTAGGATAAATCCATAATCCGCCCCAATTTCCTCGTTTTGATCCACGCCGTTATTGTACATCAGCAAGTGGCGACGGCAAGATAGACCAATGCGCCCCGGGCGCTGAGCGCGTATTCCATTTCAAAGGGAGATAAATCCGATGGCCGCTATCGCTGAGAAGATACCGGAAGAACTCGAACAGATAGGCGACGCTGTTGAGGCGTTTTGCCGGGCCGAGGTCATAGCGCGCCACCAGACAAACCATGCGCTGTTGAACGACCCCCGGAATACCTATCGCGAAGACGGGCGTTTTGTCGACGATGTAATCGCGCAAATCAAGGCCGTGCGCATGGCGTCGGCGAAGGCGGGGTTTTACAACGTGTCAGTGCCCGAGGACCTAGGCGGCGCCGGGTTTGGCATGTTGGCGTATTACACCTTACTGGAACGGATTTACCGCGTTTGCGGGGCGCATAACTGGCTTTGCGATTTCGTGGTGTCGCACTGGGCGTTTGGCCCGAGCCCCGTCCTGTCGCAAGTCACCGAGAGGGCGAAATCCGAAATTTTGAATGGCATGATCGCCGGTGAAACCATCATGTGCTTTGGCATGTCAGAACCGGGCGCGGGGTCGGACGCGGCGATGTTAAAGACCCGCGCGGTGAAAAGCGGCGAAGGTTGGAAAATCAGTGGGCGGAAAATCTGGACCACGCATATTCCAATCGCGGATTATTGCATCGTCTTCGCCATCACCGACCCGGATCGCGCGGCCAAGAAGGCGGGTGGGATCAGTACGTTCCTCGTACCGACTTCGGCGGCGGGCGTCACTGTCGAGAGCATCATTCGCATGCATGGCCATATCGGGGGCAACGAAGGGATTACCGTGTTGGAAGATGTCGACGTAGAGCCCTGGCAGCTTGTTGGTGAGCTGCATGAAGGGTTTCGCATCGGTCTATTCGGCGTTTCCATGGGCAGAATTTATAATTCCGCGCGCGCGGTGGGGCTGGCGCGGTGGGCGTTGGAAATGGCGATTGACTATGCGTCACAACGCGAAGCCTTCGGCAACCCGATTGCGGCGTATCAGGGGGTTTCGTTTCCGCTCGCCGACTCCGCGACCGAAATCCACGCCGCCCATCTCATGGGCCTGAATGTCGCTCAATTGCTTGATAACGGTGAACGGGCGATCAAGGAGCTTTCGATGACCAAGTCGTATTCCGTGCAGGCGGCGGTGCGTGCAGTTGACCGCGCGATTCAAACGCATGGCGCGATGGGGTTCACCAATGAACTCGGCCTCCATGACGCCTACGCACGGGTGCGTCAGGCCAATGTCGCTGACGGGACCAATGAAATTTTATCCAGAACAATCGCGCAACGACTTTTCAAGGGTGATACGGAACTGTAATTTGCCATTGATGGCCTCTTTGTAGTCTTGCTTATTATATCCATGACATCTAAAAGCGAAGAATGTCCTTGGAACCGTTCGAGCATTTGCTGGGTTTTGTCCTGAACGACGTATCGCGTTTGTTACGCACGCGATTCGACCAACGTGCGCGGGTGCATGGATTAACGCGTTCGCAATGGCGCGTTCTGGTTCATCTGGCCCGCGCCGAAGGCATCATCCAAAGTGGACTAGCGGATATTCTGGAGGTCGAGCGCATGACGCTGGGTCGCCTCATCGACCGGCTGGAGTCGGCCGGTTGGGTCGAACGAAGACCGGATAGTAAGGACCGGCGGGTGCGGCGGCTGTATTTGACCGCAGCCGCGCGTCCAACACTGAAAGATATGATGCAAATCGCGACGGATATGCACGACGAAGCTCTCCATGGGCTGTCGGGAGAAGAACTGAACCGACTGATGCAGTCTTTGTTGATAATAAAGAGTAATTTAATCGAAATGACCACATTGAACGACCACGCCAAAACGGCTTCGACTGACAAGGCCAAGACAACTTTGGCTGACCGAGCCGAAACGTTGCCGTTGGAGACCGTGAAATTAGGGGCTGCGGATGACTGAGTCCGAAAACACCGCACCGGCGCCTGTAGGCCGATCCAGGCGACGTCTTGTTCGGTTCGCCATTCGATTGGTCCTGATGGTTGTCGTTCCCGCAGTGGCCGCCCTTGGGGGCGGGTACGTCTATATTTCGGGACAGCGGTATGTTTCCAGTGAAAATGCTTATGTGAAATCCGACAAGGTCACAATCAGCGCCGAAGTGTCCGGCGCCTTAACCGACGTCGCCGTGCATGAACATGATACTGTTAAACAGGGACAGTTATTGTTCAAACTGGATCAGGAACCGTTTCGGATTGCCGTTGTGGAGGCCCAGGCATGGATGAAAGGCGTCCGCAACGAAGTGGAATCGAGACGTGGCGATTATCGGGTCAAACGCGCCGAACTTAAATTGGCGAAGGATGATCTTTCTTACTTCGAACGGACATTTAAGCGCCGCCAAAAACTTCTTAAACGCGGCAATGTCTCCGAGGAAAAATACGATCAGGCGCGCCGGAATGTTCAACAGGCGCGCCAAAAAATTAGTATCGTAAGACAGGAATTGTCACGTATTTTAACGATATTGAATGGCGATCCTGATTTAAAAGCTGAAGAGTATCCGCAATATTTACAGGCGCACGCGTCGCTTGATCGTGCGGAACTGAACCTGAAGAGAACCGTCGTGCGCGCGCCAGCCTCGGGGCGGGTCAGCAAAATTGAGTTGCAGCCGGGCGAATATGTGAAGGCGGGCGTCCCCTTATTTAGCGTCGTGTCGGATCAGGCCTTGTGG
>JABJJH010000336.1 GCA_018660965.1 Rhodospirillaceae bacterium
AGACCACTCATTTCCGGCATACGGACATCCGCCAGGACGCAACCAAGATCGCCAAATTCACATCTCGACAAAAAAGCCATTGCAGAGGCGTAGGTTTCGACAGGAAGGTCGTCACTTTCGATCAACCATTGCAACGATTCCCGCACGGCCTTGTCATCGTCGATGACATAGACGGTCGGCGCGACGCCATTCGTGTCCGTGCGGCTATTCATGAAACCGGCGCCCCCTTGCCGTCGCCGTCGCCGTCAATATCCCGTTCAGGCAGACTGAATGACACATTCGCGCCGCCGGGCCCGGTGAAATCCGCCCAAATCCGCCCACCATGGGCCTCGACGATGGTTTGGCAAATCGATAATCCCAAGCCGAGCCCACTCGATTTGGTCGTATGGAAAGGCTCCCACACCCGCGCGCTATCCTCCGCGCTTAATCCTGGGCCGTTGTCGCGAACCGAAACAGTCACCGCGCCGTCATCCCCCCGATACGTTGAAATACACAACGCCGCGCCTTCCATCTTGCTATCCTCGCTCATGGCGTCAATCGCGTTCCTCGATAAATTCAGGATCACCTGCTCTATTTCGATCAAATCGACCGCGACCATGGGCAGTTCATCCGCCAACGCCAACGTTAGGGAGACATCGTGGCGTCGTGCGTCCTCGGCCAGCAAGGCGGCGGATTCCCGCACCGCGCTATTCAAGTCCACGGCGTCTCGCCTGGGTTCCTGTTTGTGAATATAGCCGCGAATGCGCGCAATAATGCGCCCGGCCCGACTCGACTGATCGACAACTTCACGCATGGCGCCAAGCAGTTCATCGGTTTGATTCCCGCTGTTGGCGTCTAAAAGCCGACGGATGCATCCGCTTGCGTAACTGTTGATGGCCGACAGCGGTTGATTCAATTCATGCGCCAGCCCCGACGCCATTTCGCCGATGACGCTAACACGCGACACATGGGCCAGTTCGGCTTCATGCCGCCTGGCGCGTTCCTCCGCGCGTTGACGCTCGGCGATTTGTTGTTCCAGTTCGACGTTGGCCGTGGAAAGCTCCCGCGTCCGTCGCGCGACCAGATGTTCAGTGCGCACCCCGTGCAATCCCACCAACGCCAGAATAATCGCTGCAAACGCGATCCATTCCCAATAGGTCTCGACAATTTCGTAAAGGGTGATGCGCTCGCGCGTGTAGGGTCCAACGCGCAGTTCCCGAAACAAATCGTGGATCGACTGATAATCGAGCGGCACCGTCCAACCGGCGTAGTCCGCGGCGCGCGCTGCGGCGCTGTCAGCGGGCATTCCCAATAACGCAATCGCGACTTTTTCGGCAAGGTCGCTTGGGGTGTCGCGCAATTTCGCGAAAGGCCATTCCGGATACAGCGCCGTGCTGTGGGCGTAGGGAAATCCGGAAACGGTTCGCGGGTTCAAAACACGAAAATCGTCCCGTTTTATTTTGCCTTCGCGCGCCATGGTTTCCAGAACGCCGGACCGGACCGTGCCAGCATCGGCGACGCCGTCGCGGACCGCGTACACCATTTTATCCTGCGGAAACCCAAGGAATTGGAGATCGGACAAATCGGCGAATGGGTCCAACTCATGGTCCGCCAAAGCCTTCCAGGCCATTTGAAATCCGCCAAAGGCGCCCCGCGCCACCGCAACCAGTGATTTTCCCTCTAAATCACCGATATCGCGAATGTCCGTTCGGTCGGTGCGGACAAAAATCGCAGCGCCAAACATGGTGCGCGTCGTCGTCTTCGCCCAACGCTTCAAGGTCGCAATTCGCGAAACGCCGTGGCGCGCTTCCAGATCCACGTAACTGCCGCTATTGGTCAACAGAAAATCAATCCGCCGCGCGACGATAGCCTCGCGAAGCGCCGCCAACGGCAAAGGATCAATACGGAACCGGTATCCCGGCAGCGCCGTTTGCAGATAATCAGCGGTCGGCGTCCAATCCCGCAAAGCCTTGTCGGCGCCGCGAAACGCCAGGACGCCGATGGCGACCGTCTTGTCTTTAAGGTGTTTTTCCGCCCGAACGCCGGACACAAGGCAGATTGCGAGCGCCAAGACGAGACCAACCAGCGCGGCAGGTGACAACTTGTATCTTGGCTTCACACAAAACATATTCCATTATCAGCATATATATCGCAAAGTACCGGATATTCGCCACTCTCGGAAAGACTAATGCGAACAGCAGACAACATCGCACGGGCGGCATCGAGGAAACGAATGGGCGCCTGGCCCTGGCGGCGCGTGCTTTTCGTTTGCGCCGCCGTGTTGATCATGACGTTTGGGAGTGCGACGCCAAAGGCGGCCGAATTATTGATGTTCGAGTCGGAAGGTTGCAGTTGGTGCGAAGTCTGGAACGAAGAGATCGCGCCGGTCTATCCCAAAACCGATGAGGCCAAATCGGCGCCACTGCGCAGGGTCGATTTGGACGAGGAACGACCGTCCGACCTGACCAGCGTCGAGGGTATTGTTTATACGCCGACCTTCGTGCTGTGGCGCGACGGCAAGGAAATTGGCCGGATCGTTGGATTTCCCGGCGAAAGCAATTTTTGGGAACTCCTCGACGAACTGATCCGAAAAATGAACGCGACATCGACCGCCCAACGCGCGCCGGCGGCCAAACTCCAGATGGAGGCTTGTGCGACATGCTAAGCAAAACACGATACGGCGTTTTCACGGTCATTTTATGGGCCGCAATCATCGGCGCATTCCTGGCGATAGCGCCCCTTACCAGCGTCGCCAGGGCGGAAGCGCTGACCACCTTCAAGACATTGTCGCCCGAACTCGCGCTGAAGCTGGCGCGGGAAACGTTAAAGGCCTGCCGGGAAAGCGGCTATCAAGTCGCGGTGAGCGTCGTGGACCGTTCGGGGATACTGCAAGTCACCCTGCGCGACCAGTTGGCGGGCATGCACACGCCGGAAACTGCACGGCGTAAGGCGTGGACGGCGGTGACTTTCCGGACCGACACCATGGTCATGGAAGAAAACACCAAGGCGGGATTGCCGCAAAACGGCGTTCGCTTCGTTGCGGACGCCCTTATGGTCGGCGGTGGCGTCCCGGTTGAAGCGAATGGCGCGGTTGTTGGCGGAATCGGTGTTTCCGGCGCGCCCGGCGGTGATGCGGACGACAAATGCGCCCGGGTCGGAATCGAGGCTATCGTCGAGGATTTAGAGTTTTAGCGCAGATCAACCGGATTTTTGAATGAGGAACCGGAAGACGCCGTCGGTTTCATCCGACTCGACCAGCGCGTGACCGGTGGCGCGAGCGAAGGATTCGAAGTCCTTGACCGATCCGGGGTCCGTGGACAGCACCTCCAGCACAGCGCCAGCCTCCATGCCCTTGATCGCCTTCTTCGTTTGTAGAATGGGAAGCGGGCAGTTCAGCCCCTTGGTGTCGAGTGTTTGTGCAGTCATACCCAGCCTTGCCTCATCATTGCTCACGTTTGGTCTTGGCGCCGCGCCACGGGAATGACGCTTGTCACCCAGCGTCCCGGCGTTGCATATTACATATTCAATTTATCGCATTTGTTAAAACCGCGCCAATAAAAAATCCAACGTCGAAGACGGTCATCGTCAACACAGTTGGTCACGCGCAAGAGGAAACGACGTTATGGAAGACATGCCCGTAGGGACCCTGGTCGCGATGTTGGGATTTGGGTTGGGCGCTGTGTTCGGCGTGACCGCGCACCGCGCCAATTTTTGCACCATGGGAGCGATCTCCGATCTGGTCTTCATGGGCGACTGGAATCGTTTTCGGGCGTGGATGCTGGCCATTGCGGTGGCGATTATCGGCAGCCAGGGCCTGCACGCGCTGGAACTTGTCGATCTCAACGACGCGATCTATCTTTCGGTCAATCTGGGCTGGGCCGGCGCGATTATCGGCGGCCTGTTGTTTGGGTTCGGCATGACCATGGCGGGGGGCTGCGGCAACAAGACCCTGGTTCGACTTGGCGCGGGCAATCTCAAATCACTGGTTGTGGCGATTGTGCTTGGCATCTTCGCCTATATGACCCTGCGCGGTCTGATCGGGTTGGGCCGGTTGCAGATTGAGGCCCTGACCATGGTGAATTTGGAAGAACACGGTCTGGAATCGCAGGGTATCCCCGATATCCTCGCCGCAATAACGGGCCTGTCGATGGCGACCGCGCGGTGGATCGTCACCCTTGTGATCGCGGGCGGGTTGCTGGCGTTTTGTTTCAAGGATTCGGCGTTTCGGGCTTCGCGCGTCAACATCGTCGCCGGCCTCATCATCGGCGCGCTGATCCCCCTGGCCTGGTATGCGACCGGCGTCATCGGTCAGGACGATTTCGAGCCGACGCCGCTGGCGTCCTTCACCTTCGTATCGCCGGTCGGTGAGAGCATCCAGTATCTGATGACATTCACCGGCGCGACGATCAATTTCGGTATCGCCGTCGTCGGCGGCGTCATCGCGGGATCATTCGTCAGCGCCAAACTGGGCGGTGATTTCCGCATCGAGGCCTTCACCGACGGCGCCGACATGGCCCGCCACATGATTGGCGGCGCGATCATGGGCGTCGGCGGCATCATGGGGCTGGGCTGCACCATCGGTCAGGGCGTCACCGGCATGTCCACCCTGGCACTGGGATCGCTGATCGCCCTGCTCTCAATTATCGCGGGCGGCGTATTCGGTATGAAATATCTCGAAGAAGGCTCCCTCACCGGCGCGGCGACCGCCTTCTTCACGCGGGATTAAACGACTTAACTTTTTGCGCGACGCTTGATTTCCGCCTTCACCCAGGCGCGAAACGACAAGGTGCGATAACCGCCTTCCTTGACGTATTGAAACGCGGCGAGAAACACGGCGGGTTTTGCGTATCCAGGCATGCGGAACACTTCTCGTCCATCGGCGACGA
>JABJJH010000104.1 GCA_018660965.1 Rhodospirillaceae bacterium
CAGGCCTCGCGCCAGATTGGGCGAGCTGGGGTCCGTTTCCATCCGCCTGGATTGGTGGGGCCGTTGGGCTCCGCCGTCGCCTCGTCGCATATTCTGGGACTGGATTCGTTGACCTTGCGGAACGCCTTGGGGATTGTCTCATCGCGCGCGGGCAGCATTTTCGCCAATGTCGGCACGATGTCGAAATCCATCAACTGCGGTCATGCGGTCGCGATGGGGGTGGATGCGGCGTTGCTCGCCGGGCATGGCTTCACCGCAAACCCGAACGTGCTTGAAGCGCCGAACGGATATGTTGAAAGTTTTTTCAACGAAGATTTTGTACTCGACGACATGTTGAAGTTCGGTCCGCCGTATCGGGTGACGACGCCGGGTTATGCGATCAAGATGTTTCCCAGCCAGTTCGGCACGCATTTCGTCATTACCGCGGCGTTGGCGATCCACAAGAAAATCGACGGTCGGTCGGAAGACATCGAGAAAATCCGCCTGATTACGCCGAAGATGGAATACATCAACCGACCGCGCCCGGAAACCGGCCTCGACGGTAAATTCAGCTGGCAATACACGACATGCTGCGCGCTGCTCGACGGGACGGTGCGGATGGCCAGTTTTGAAGACGAACGCCGGTTTCGGGACGATATTGAGGCGATGCTGGGCCGGGTCGAACTCGACGTGCGTGACGATATCGTCGGCGCCTTCGAAGAGATGCACGTCACCGTCGAGGTCACCATGAAGGACGGTAGCGTGCATTCGGAAACTTGCGATGGCCCGGTCGGTAAATACGGTCGTCCGCCAATCCCGGAAGATGTGCATCTGGTGAAAGTGCGCGATTGTCTGGCGTTAAAATTCGACGATGCAGGTGCGGAGAAGGTGATTGCCCTGGCGCGGCGCATTGACGATCTGGACGCTGCGCAAATTGGCGAGTTGATGGGTTTGTTGGCGTGTTGATCTAAAAGGTGGGGCCGCCGCGCACGACGGTGCGGTGAAGCACTCGCTTTTCCTTGGTCTCGTCGTACGTCGCGCCGCGATGAAGCAGTGAAGGGTTGTCCCAGATGACCAGGTCGTCCTTGCGCCATTTATGCGCGACGACGAATTGATCCTGGGTGGCGTAGGTCAAGAGTTCATCGAGTAAGGCGCGGCCTTCTTCGATGAGCATGTCGTCTATATGTGATGCATGCGTGCCGATATAAAGCGCCTTGCGGCCAGTCGCGGGATGGGTGCGAACCATCGGGTGCGGGGTTGGCGGGGCGGCGTGTTTTTCCTGTTCGCTGGGCGGTCGGGATCCGCTTTTGAGCCGCGACTGTTCCCAGCTGTGCACGACTGTCATCTCGGCGTAGCGGCGCTGATCCGCTTCGGGGAGGGCGTCGTGGGCGGCGTACATGTTGGCGAACAAGGTTTCGCCGCCAACGGCGGGGGCTTCGATCCCGTACAGCAGAGTCGCGAAGGAAGGGGTGGGCGTATAGGATTTATCGGTGTGCCAGCATTCGGTGCCTGTCGGCGCCTCTGGTTTCGTCGGAACGCCGTTGTCGTCGAGATTGGACAGGACGTGCACCTGCGCGATGTCATCGCCTTGGAAGTCAGCGTTGATATGTTGTTCCAGTGGACCGAATTGTTGTGTGAACGCGACCTGCTGAGCCTGGGTCAGGGTCTGGTTGGGAAAGACCAGAAATTGTCGGTCGTGCAGCGCGTGGATAATCAACGTCCGGGTGTCGTTGGACATGGGATTGGCGGCGTCGAAGTTTAATACGGTTGCGCCCATGGATTTCGGAATGTCAGTGACAAGAATATCGGTCATGCGGCGGCCCCATGTCTGATTAAATATGTCTACACTAGAGATTGGAATTTAACACAGGGCGCTGCTGCGCTGAAAGTTTGAAGGAGGCATGCGATGATACATTATGGATTTTGGCGGTCGTCTGCCGCGTACCGGACGCGGATCGCGTTGAACCTGAAAGGGGTCGAGGCGGAAAACCGGTATATTGATCTCGGCAAGCAGGAACAGGACGCTGGAGATTATGGCGCGGTCAATCCGCAACGGCTCGTGCCGTCGCTTGATGATGACGGGGGGATCGTCAATCAGTCGCTGGCGATTATGGAATATCTGGAGGAGACGCACCCCGAACCACCGCTTCTGCCCGCTGATGCGCCGGGTCGCGCGCGGGTGCGCGCATTGTGCCTTAATATCGCCTGCGAGGTTCATCCGATTCTAACGGCGCGCGCCCGTGGTATGCTGGAGTCGGTCTTTGGCGCATCCGCTGCGGCGCAGCGCGAATGGTATTCGTATTGGGTTGCGCGGGGTTTAACCGCCTTCGAAGCGCGACTGGCGAATGACCCTGCGACCGGCTTGTATTGCCACGGCGACGCCCCAACCATGGCCGATGTGTGCATGGTCCCGCAACTCACCAACGCGCGGACCAACGAGTGTGATTTATCGGGCTATCCGACCATGTTGCGGATCGAGGAAACCTGTAAGGCGCTGGATGCGTTTCGCCTGGCGGAGCCGTCGAACCAACCGGACCATACGGGGTAGGCGTAGGCGTTCGGCGCCGGCATGACAACAGCCGGTCAGGGCGCGAATAATTGCCCGGAAACGAGGCCATAAATGGTAAGCGCCGCGAGGAGCGCCAGACTGACGATCAGATAATTCTTCATGGTCGGGCTCTGATGCGATGGTGGGCGCGACAGGGATTGAACCTGTGACCCCTGCCGTGTGAAGGCAGTGCTCTCCCGCTGAGCTACGCGCCCTTCGCCGCACATAATTTTAGGCGAACAGTGGGTGACGTTTACGGTTCGCGTTGCGCGGTGTCAAGGCGTGCTTGGCGCATGACGCCCTGGTGTTAGGCAAGGTCGATGTTGAACGAAAGACTAATCCGTTCCTCGTTAACATTGTTCGTCATGACTGCGTGTTTCAGGTGGCTGCGGAACAGGATCATCCGGCCTTCCTTGGCGGGAAGGAAAGCGCCCGTGGAATTCAGTTCATTGGTTTCAAAGAGCGCGGGGGCGATCATGGTGTCGATCAGAGGCGATTGAAACTGCACCGCCGAGCATCCTTCGGGCGCTTTTATGTAGTAGATGCCGCTGAAGATGCTGTTCTGGTGAATATGCATTTCCTGGGAATCGCCCTTGGCGTAAATGTTCAGCCAGGCGTCGAGGAAACGAAGGTGTTCGATGGGCGCGTGAATGCCAAGCGCGTCCGCGTATTGGCTGACTTCACGCTGGATGATGGGTTTCAAAAGGGTGAACGGTTCGGTGTCGAGCAACTCAATCGAGCTATGAAGGGTCGTGTAGACGCTGCAGGCCCAATCATCGGGTTTGGTGTTGGGCGTGGTCTTCCGGATCGCCTCGACGCCGGGCGTCAGCTTTTCGTTCAACGCCTGAAAATTTTCGATATTGCTCGTCCGCACGACAGTGGGGAAAAGTTGATGGATTTGGGCGTCGCCGTTCATGATGTTCAAGACCTGTGGTTAGGGAAGTGTGAGCGCTTCGTCGTTCGTGGCCATGATATCATGGGGCTGGATGCAATTGTTGCGTCAAATGGCCGCCGTTGAACGACGTCAGGTTCGACTGGTTAGCCGCGCAATGGCGTCGGGGACGGCGTCGAAGGTATCGATGACGAGATCGGCGCCAAGTTGATCCGCGGGCGCACGTCGATAGCCATAGCTGACGGCGACCACAGGCAGACCGGCCCCCTTCGCGGCGTCAACGTCGGTCGTGCTGTCGCCGACCATGATTGATTGTTCGGGGCTGGACCCAAGCATGTTCAACGTACCGGTCACATGGCCGGGGTCGGGTTTGCGCGTTGGAAAGGTGTCGCCACCCGCCACGGCGTCAAAAAACTGCTTAAGGTCGAGCGCGCGAAGCACGATGTTTGTCGCGGCGATTGGTTTGTTGGTGCATACCGCCATACGGTACCCGTCGTTGCGGAGCAAAGTCAGCGTGTCGAGGACGCCGGGATACATAATTGTCCTGTCCGAGGCCACGTGGGTGTAGGCCGCGCGGAAACGCTCCACCGCGACGGGAAGGTCGTCGGGAACGCCGCCGGTCGCGGTGAATCCGCGTTCGACCAACACGGCGATCCCGTCGCCAACCATCGACGCGACCTGTTCGACCGTAAGAGAAGGGCGCCCCGCAGCGCCAAGCACCTGGTTGAGCGCATTGGCGAGATCGGGCGCGCTGTCGATCAGCGTCCCGTCGAGGTCGAAGACGAGGGTGTCGACGGGGCTGCTCAACACGTTAGGCGCCGGTCGCGCTTTCAAATAAGGCGCGTCCTTCATCGGTGAGCTTGCAGACCAGCCAGTCCGGTTTGAGCGGGTTGTTGAACCACGGCTCGGCCCACCCTTGGTCAATACAGCTACGCACGGTTCGTTCGTTCACGCGCTGACCGTCCGTGTCGAATAATGGCAGCTTGCCGCCCGCCTGTTCCAATCCGCTTGATAACCAATTCCGCTGGGCCGCCGTTGCGCGGCGTGTTCGTTTGGCGGCGGGGCCACCGTGGTCGGATAACTTGATGATGGTCGCTTTACGCGCCATGGTCTTGCCCCTAGGAATGATCCAGTCCTTCGAATATGTGAATATCGTAAGCTACTATGAAGCCATCGCCAAGTATTAGGGGCGCGGCGCAGCAAGTTTATGGCGGCAGGAGAAGTGCAGGTATGGAAATTCGTCTGGTTTACATCACGGTTGGCGACGAAGCAGAAGCGCGCCGTATTGGTCGCGCCCTTATAGAGGCGCGGTTGGCGGCTTGCGTGAATATTCACGGACGGGTCCAATCCCTGTATCGTTGGGATGGCGCGATACAAGAAGATACGGAGGTTGTCCTGATCGCGAAAACCCGCGAGTCCCTTGTGCGGGATTTAACCGAAAAAGTGCTGACGTTGCATTCGTATGATTGCCCCTGCATCGTTGCTATGCCGGTGTCGGGTGGAAATCCGGCGTTCCTGAACTGGGTCGTGGAGGAAACCGCATGAGCGAGGACAACAATCAACTCAGTGTTCTCCAGGAGGTGTATTCTCCGCGTCAGGTCGCGCGGATCGTCGATGAAATCGGCGTTCGAAAGGCAGCCCTGCCGGTGTTTCAAACCTATACCCTGGCGATTCTGGCGGGCGCCTTCATCGCATTCGGGTCGATGTTCTTTACGGTCGTGATGACCGGTGAATCAGGGTCGTTTGGGCTTCACCGGTTGGCGGGCGGGGTGGCGTTTTCATTAGGCCTAATTCTGGTGGTCGTCGGCGGCGCGGAGTTATTTACCGGCAACAATTTGATCATCATGGCGTGGGCCGACCGGAAGATAGGCACGCTTGGCTTGCTGCGGAATTGGGTGGTCGTCTACCTGGGAAATTTTGTTGGCGCCTTGGGATGCGCCGTGCTGGTGAAATACGCGGGCGTCATGGCGCTTTCCGGTGGCGCGGTTGGCGAAACAGCGGTCGCAATCGCCAAGGCGAAGATTTCGCTGCCGTTTCTGGAAGCGTTTTTGCGCGGCCTGTTATGCAACGCGCTTGTGTGTCTCGCGGTCTGGATGAGTTTCGCGGCGCATAGCGTGACCGGTAAAATTCTCGCGGTCGTCTTTCCCGTGGCCGCCTTCGTCGCGCTTGGCTTTGAACATTCCATCGCCAACATGTACATGATTCCCGTGGCTATGCTTCTGGACGGCGGTGGGGATATCACCGTGTCCGCCTTTATCGGTAATCTGATTCCGGTGACGCTGGGGAATATCGTTGGCGGCGGCGGTTTTGTCGCATTGGTGTATTGGTTGATTTACGGCGCGGACCCTGAACGCGGCGCTTGATCGGCTAATAATCTTTGCTAGTGTCCGGCTTCGTCATTCGACATTGAGTTTTACGACGTTCGCCACGCTTCCGATTTTTTTTAAGGGTTATGGTTCATGACGTCGGGTTCGACGCGAAAATCGCTGGTGTTTTCAAGCATCGGGCATTTTTA
>JABJJH010000103.1 GCA_018660965.1 Rhodospirillaceae bacterium
AGGCGCAGGAAGGTGGCCTTGGCGTCTGAGTTTAAACCCGCCGCCAGTTCGGCGCGACCCAATCGTTCCAGCGTGCTGAGATTATCCGGGCCCTGGTTGCGCAATTGACGGGCGAGTTGCACCGCCAAATCGGCGCGGTCCGCCCGTAAATACATCTCTATCAGCGCCAGTTTAACTTGTCTGTTCCCGGAATCCCTCGCGCGCGCCGATTCGAGAAATTTAAAGGCGGATTCGTATTGTTTTTCCGATGCGGCGATACGGGCCAGTTCGATGAGGGGCTGCACGCCCACGCCGGGCAATTGCTGAATTTTCCGGTATCGCTTGCGGGCGGAATCCGGCTGACCGGCGCTGACTTCGATCTTGGCGAGATTGGTTTGGGCGGAAACGTAATTGGGTTCGATCTCCAACGCCTTTTCCAGGCTCTTACGCGCCGCGGTAATGTTATTCTGTCCCCAATACGCCACGCCCATCAAATTATGCGGCACGGGATTTTCCGGTAGTCTTTCAGCCATGAACCGCGCGACCCGCAAGGCTTCGTCGAATTTCTTTTCCTGGAGATAGACCAGCCCAAGCATGATGCCGGCGTTCGCCGCCTTGGAATCCTTCAGTAAAACTTCTTCCAGTCCTTCGATCGCGGCGTCGTTTTGACCGCTTCGCACCTGACTGAGCGCCAGCATCGTATGGACGGATGATGTTCGGGTGGATTCGGAGATGGCCTTCTGGAAGGCCAATTCGGCGCTTTTATGGTCGCCAACCCGCATGAACGTCATGCCAATCAGACGCAGAATTTGAGGGTTGTCAGGCGCAATAACCCGCGCGGTGCGCAACAGATCGAGCGCTTTTTTCGTGTCGCCCCGATTCAGTAAAATCGACCCAAGCAACGCGTGCGCGCCCGCGTGGCTTGGATCTTTTAGAACGAATTCAGAGAGGTAATTGAACGCGTCCGTCAAATTGTTCTTCGCGTGGCTGACCATTCCCGCGAGCAACAGGAGCGACGTGTTGTCGGAGATATCCTTCCGGTCGTAGCCACGTATCAATGTATAGGCGTCGTTCAACGCTTCCCTGGAGCGGGCCGCCTTGCCGAGGTGGGCGAGTATCTTGGACTGCAGGAAGGCGATTAAGGCATGGGGCGGTTTGTTTTGCCGTAAATATTCAATGTCTTTCAGCGCGTCTTCGTATTGTCCGGTTTCCACCAGCGCGGACGCGCGACCGATCCTTGACGGCGCATAGTCCTCCCGCAATGAAATCGCCTTGCCGAAATTTTTAACGGCGTCGCCTGGCTTGCCGGAATATCGGTCGATTTCCCCTTTCACGTGCCAAAGATGAAAGCTGTCCGGGTTATAGCCAAGGGCGGTTTCAATCGCCGAGACTGCTGGATCAATCTGCCCCAGCTTCATGTATAATTGCGCAAACGCGGCGAGGGCCGAAGTCGATTTCGGCTCAAGGTCCATCGCTTTCGTTAGCGCCGCTTCGGCATCCGAATACTTGCGGAGGCTGAGAAAAGCCTGGCCGCGAAGCCCGAACAGGGCGGCGCGCGCACGGGTGGACCAATCCGGTTTGGGCTGATGCGTCAGAACGCCTCTGAAATCCTGGCCCATCAACTTGGCGCTGACCAAAGGCAGAATGATCAGCTCTTCGTCGCCGCCCAATTCCTGGGCGCGCCGCAATTCCTTTATCGCCAGTTCGACCGCGCCGATGCGTAAATATATGCGGCCCATGAAGATGCGGGCGGGCAAATTGGCCGGATCGAGTTGCAGGATGTTTTTCAGCTCAATTGTCGCCGCCGTATAATCGCCACGCTTGAAATATTTTTCGGCGCTGCTGTAACGGTCGGCGTCCGGCCCGGCGTCGGTGGTTCTGGCGTTCGCGGAAGAACTGTCGGCTATTCCGGCGGCGAAAACGCCAAATGCGATGACCAAGGCTTTCAAGAATGGCCTCGCGCTGAATCGACGCGAAGCGGTTCCTGTGGGGCGGTCAGGCGTTAAAGTCGGAAAAGGCGAATTGGGCAAAGGCTTTGTCACTGCAAAAGATACGTTGTGATAGCCCATTTAACACAAAAGCGCACGCCTCACGCCAACATTTTTGAACAGCGCATCAAAATTGGTCTTCGTGGGAAGATTATATGCGCGAACTGCGGACCAAGCCCCAAACATGGGTAATGTTACGGGGCTCGCTTTGCATGCTGGCAGGGAGCACATTCAAAGAAACGTGGCGAGTGCGGTCGTTTATTTCGAGACCACATTCCGCCGTTTCGCCGCCGCGCCAACCACCCCCATCATGCCGATCAACCATAGGGGAAGCGCGCTTGGTTCCGGAATCGCATCCACGGGCGTTCCGCAAACCTTGTCACTGCCATCATTCGTGTCCGTGATTCTTTGGAAATGGCCACAGACGCCCGAACCTTGCGCGTTGTCCGCAGTCGCGACCGCTTCGGCAAACAACCCGCGAAACGCGTCTTCGGCGAAGAATTCATCGCCATTGGCGTCGATATAGCTCAGATCGGAAACCCCGCCCGGGGAGCTTACGCCGATTAGGAAGTTGAACGTCGCGGATTCGCCAGCGGCGACGCCGACCTCGTTTCCGGATTCGCACTTCAATTTTGCGTCATCCGAGAGGGTTTGCTGCGATTTCTTGGATTGGAGGCACATGTCAAACGCACCAAAGGGGGTCAATGAGACCGCTTCCGGTGAATATCCGGCCGCCCATTCGCTTTGTGGGCCGGGATTAACCGATGTGAAGGCAACCGACGAAATGTAATCCGTTGGCATTTCCATCGCCAATGTCGCCAAATCGCCATCCTGGCCGGCAATACCGGTGTTAATTATCAAAACTTTCATATTCAGGAAGGTGTCGCCTGGATCGACGACATCGCTAAGGTCGGTAAAGCGAAATTCGATATACGTCGTCTGGCCGAGGTTTTCTGTGCACGCGGCTGGCGGACACGCCAATTCCCATGCAAGGGGGTCGACATTTACAATCGCACCATCGGCTTTCGCCGTATCAGCGGTATAGGCCAGGGACAGGCCAAACAGCGCCGCCATCCACGCCAGGGAAAGTTTGCGTAACATCACTGTACTCCAATTTATCGCGCGTTATCGCGCGCAGACCACGCATTTTGTCTAGTATACAAGCAATTCTCGTGCCGCGCACGGGAGAATATGAATATTGTTATATTTCAACAGGTTAAAC
>JABJJH010000328.1 GCA_018660965.1 Rhodospirillaceae bacterium
TCTGTTCGCGGAATATCCATGCCCATGTCAAAACGTGCACTAATCCTTGGAATTTCCGGTCAGGACGGAAGTTATCTGGCGCGGCATCTTTTGCGTCATGATTACGATGTGCACGGCACGTCGCGCCGCCCGGGGGCTGAAGCCAGCGCCAATTTGGCAAGGCTGGGCATCGCCGGTTCGGCGCAAATCCATGAACTGGACCTTGCCGACCCGGCGGCGATTCGCACCGTTCTTTCCGAGATTGGACCCAGCGAGGTTTATCAATTATCGGGGCAGTCGTCGGTCGGCGCATCTTTCGAAGATCCGGCCGGCACGTTTCAAAGCATTGCGATTAACACGACCAATTTGCTGGAATCCCTTAGGACCGTTACCCCCGATGCTCGGCTGTTTCTTGCCGGATCAAGCGAATGTTTCGGTCCGACCGATGAATTGGCCGGGATCGAGACCGGGTTCCGGCCGGCGAGTCCCTATGCGGCGGCGAAGGCTAGCGCCCATCTATGTGGCGTCGTGTATCGAAAATCCTTCAATTTGTTCGTATCAAATGGCGTGATGTTTAATCACGAATCACCACTGCGCCCGGATCATTTCGTAACCCGCAAGATCGTCTCCGCGGCGGCGCGGATTTCATTGGGAAGCAGCGAGTGTCTTCCGCTTGGCGATTTGACCGTGCGGCGGGATTGGGGATGGGCGCCGGAATTCGTCGAGGCCATGTGGCTGATGTTGCAGCACAATACACCTGGCGACTTCATCCTGGCGACGGGTGAAACACGCTCTCTTGAGGCATTCGTCGATGCCGTGTTCGGTTGCCTGAACCTCGATTGGCGTGATCATGTCGTTTCCGACCCAAAACTCTGGCGGAGCTCAGAATTGGGTCAAAGTTTAGCGGATATTGAAGAAACGGGCCGTGTTCTAGGCTGGCGCGCTGAGGTGAAAATGACGGAACTTGCGGAGCGCCTTGTCCGCCATGAACTCGACGCTGCCGACCAGTCGGGCGGCGCGAAATCGGCCACTGGCCCTGCAGTGATGATGAGTTGATCGCATGCCTAGCCGTTTTCAAAATATGCGGACGCTGGTCGCGACAGCGACATATAACGAACGCGACAATATCGAATTGTTGTTGTCAGATATCTTTGCTCTGGACGACCAGATCGAAGCCCTGGTGATCGACGACGCCTCGCCCGATGGAACCGGTGCCTTATTGGACCAGCTGGCAGCATCGGAACCACGGCTTCACGTCGTTCATCGTCATGCGAAGCTGGGATTGGGATCGGCGCATCAACTCGCGTTTGCATATGCCATTCAACATGATTTTGGCCGCTTGATTACGATGGATGCGGATATTTCACACAACCCGTCCAGTATACCGGCTCTTCTCAAGGCGCTTGAAGATGCTGATATGGTGATTGGCTCGCGTTATGTAAAAGGCGGCAGCAGCGACTACTCGGGGTATAGGAAGTTTGTCAGTGTGTGCGCGAATACATTGGCGCGCATACTATTGGGTATACCGTTGCACGAGTTCACCACGTCGTTTCGGGCCTTCGACGTTGACATGTTGCGGCGGTATCGGTGCAGCAAACTTCGTTCCAACGGCTATTCATTTTTTACCGAAACCATCTTCCGCTTGGAAAGCGCCGGGTTCCGGCTTGCCGAGGTGCCGATCCATTTCAAGGATCGCCACGAAGGCGTGTCAAAATTGCCATCCGCCGAAGTCTTTAGGGGCGTGGCCAAATTGTTTCGGCTGGCGGTGTCACGGGCGACTGGGCGCAACGTTTTTCATGCCGCGACAGAAATTGATGATAAATGCGTTCACTGCACGTCGCCGTTTCTAATTGAGATTTTTTCCAAACAGGATGAGACGGCCCAGCCAGTTACGGATAACGACGGCAGCCGCGCCGCCGCTGCATATAGCTGCTCCAGCGTTGAGCGCCGCGCCAAGCCGCAAGTGGTACAATGTCTGAATTGCGGATTGATCCATATTCCGAAAAAACTGGTGCCTCAGGATATCGGGTCATTGTACGGTGATGTTGAAGACACCAATTATTTGGCCGACATATCGGCGCGGCGCGCCGGGTTTCGCGAAACCTACCGACGCATACTGAAGCACATTGGCGCGACGGGACGATTGTTAGAGATTGGTGCTTATTGCGGACTGTTCTTGGCCGAGGCTGAGGCTGGCGGTTGGCAGTGCGAAGGCATCGAACCCTCCCGTTGGGCTACGAACAAAGCTAAGGAAAATACCGCCGCGCCCGTGCACGTGGGAACACTTGCGGAAAATCGCGACAAGTTGGAACCGGGCTTTGACGCCATTGTTGCCTGGGACGTACTTGAACACGTCAAGCAACCCTTTGAGATGCTTGAGGACGTCGGTCGCTTAATACGACCGGGGGGTGTTTTCTGTTTTTCGACCCTGGATATCGACAACTGGTTTCCGCGATTGCTGGGCAAGCGCTGGCCGTGGATCATGGATATGCATTTGCATTATTTCAGCGGGTCGTTGTTGCGTAGATGGCTGGATCATGCCGGGTACGATCTGATCGAGGTGCTACCCTATCGACATTATGCGTCGGCGCGTTATGCCTGGACGAAGGGCGCAGATATTTTCCCTCCCGTATTTGCCCGCGCCCTCAAGGTCGTCGCCCCGGTGATTCCCGCCGGGCTTGTTTTGCCGTTCAGTTTCGGCGACATCAAATTGTTTGTCGCCCGGCGGCGAACGGAGTGAGCGGACGTTGAATTGTTGAACGTGGTTCGCGTCAGCCAACCCGATCGTACATATTCTCGACCAAGTCGACGACTTTCCCGCGGTGATCCAGTTCAATGCCGAACCGCGCGTAATACTCATCGCGGGGCAGAAACTCGTCGCCGATTTTTGTCATATGTGCGATGAGCATGTCTTCCAGTTCGCCACGCACCGCGTCGAGAGCTGGATCGTCAATCAGGTTGGTCATTTGGTAGGGATCTTCGACGTTATCGAATAACAGCCATGGCTGGTCGATGGTCCGCACATAAGTATAGCGCGCGGTAACGACGCCCCGGTATTCAAATCTCACCCCCTTGTAGTCGGGGTATTGGTCTTCGCCGCGGGCATCACCAATGGAAAACGGACACGGGTTCATAATCAGCACGGATTCGGGCGGGTCGCTTCGCGACCCCGTTAAGAAAGGTGTCAGATCAACACCTTCAACCGTATCTGGTACAGCCACACCAGCAAGCCCCAGCATGGTAGGCATCATATCAATCACATTGATCGGTGTATCTATGGTTTGCGCCGCCGGCACCGCACCGGGAAAGCGGACAATAAACGGCACATTAATGGCTTCATTCCAGGGCCACTGCTTTTTGTAGACACCTTGCGAGCCATGCATATCGCCGTGATCCGACGTAAAGACAATAATGGTATCGTCAGTAGCGCCCAGCTCATCAACGGTATCAAGCAGGCGCTGAAACTGATCATCAAGGAAAGTCGTTTGAGCGTAATAACCCCATAAATCCTGACTGGGCACATCAGGACAATTAGGACGGCCTTCGATGGCATCCGGATCGTACATATCAAGATATTTCTGCGGCACCAGCCGGTAGGGATGATGTGGTGGACCCCATGACAAGAACAGGCAATAAGGATCGTCGCTATCGCGTGATTTTAAATAATCGATGGCA
>JABJJH010000424.1 GCA_018660965.1 Rhodospirillaceae bacterium
CCGAAACGGTCGAAGCCATGCACCCGTTCTATGTAATCCGGGCGCTGGGTGGTTTGTTGTTTGTCGCCGGAGCCTTGATCATGGCTTACAACGTTTGGCGAACGGCGCGGGGCGACATTCGAGACGAGGCCCCTATGGGTGGTGTCGCGATTAAGGAAGGAGCAAGCGCATGATCAAACATGAAAGGATTGAAAAGAACTCCTTCTTGATGCTGATCTTGATTTTGGTGGTGGTGTCGGTTGGCGGCATTATTGAAATTGCGCCGTTGTATTATCTTGAAAACACCATCGAAAAGGTCAAGGGCGTGCGGCCTTATACGCCGCTCGAACTCGCCGGGCGGAATATCTATATCCGCGACGGATGTTACAATTGTCACAGTCAAATGGTGCGGCCACTTAGAGACGAAATCGAACGTTACGGGCATTACTCCTTGGCTGCGGAAAGTATGTACGATCATCCCTTCCAATGGGGTTCAAAGCGGACAGGGCCGGACTTGGCTCGGGTCGGTGGCAAGTATTCCGATGAATGGCATGTGGCCCATATGCTTAAGCCGCAGGCTGTGGTTCCGGAATCCATTATGCCGGGATATCGCTACATGTTTGAAACGCCGCTATCGGTTCATGATATCGCTGAGCATTTGCGCGTCAATCGCGTCGTGGGTGTCCCTTATACCGACGACATGATCGCCAATGCAGCGATCGACCTGATTGCTCAAGCGACAGTGGACGGCGACGGAGAAGAGGCTTTGATGAAACGCTACCCGGGGGCCAATGTCCGTGACTTCGACGGCAAGCCTGGGGAACTGACGGAACTGGATGCGTTGATCGCCTACTTGCAGGTGTTGGGATCCATGGTCGATTTCAGTGCCTACAAGGCTAACGAAAATTTGCGGTAGGAGACGATCATGACTTTTGAAAGTGTATCGGTCTTTTCTCAAACCTGGGGTCTGGTCTATCTGATCGTGTTGTTCTTGGGTGTTTTGATCTACGCGCTTCGCCCCAGTGCGCGGAAGAAATTCGAAGACGCCGCCGCTATACCGTTTAAGGAGAATTGATCCATGCCCGAACAAAGAGAAAAAGACGAATTTTCGGGCACGGAAACCACCGGCCACGAATGGGACGGCATCCGCGAACTGGATAATCCACCACCACGGTGGTGGTTGTTGACGTGGTACGCCTGCATCGTGTGGGCCGTCGGGTATTGGGTTTTGATGCCCGCTTGGCCGCTGATAACGGACAATACCAAGGGCGTGCTTGGTTATACGGAGCGCGGCAGGGTCGTTGAAGACATTAAGCAAGCCAAGGCGGCACAGGCAAAATATTTGGTAAAGCTGGAAAAGGCTAACTTGGAACAAATTCGAACCGACCCGGAATTGCTCGATTTTGCGCTTGCGGGCGGGCGTTCCGCCTATAACGTTAATTGTTCCCAGTGCCACGGTTCGGGTGCGACCGGGTCTCCTGGCTTTCCTAATCTTAATGACGACGATTGGCTGTGGGGCGGGACGTTGAACGATATTTCCTACACCATCACCCATGGCGCCCGAAATAATACCGATGATGACGCCCGTGTTTCCGACATGCCTAAGTTCCTAACTGATGAGATCTTAGAACCGGCGCAAATTGACGACGTTGCTGAATATGTCTTGTCGCTGAGTGGCAAGTCTTCCGACAAGGATTCCGCCAGTCGAGGCAAAGCGGTCTTTAAAGAAAACTGCGTCGACTGCCATGGCGCCAAGGGCCAAGGAAATCAGGAACAGGGAGCGCCAAAACTGCACGATGCAATTTGGTTATTTGGCGGGGACAAGGATTCAATCGTCGAAACCGTTTCCTTTAGCCGGGGCGGTGTAATGCCGGCATGGGGGCAAATTCTGAATGCCAATACAGTCAAGCAATTGACGGTCTACGTTCATTCATTGGGCGGCGGCAGGTAAATGCCGGACAAGGCCACAAGTATGGATGTCGAAATTCTTGACGTTCAGGCCGTCAATAAGAAAGAGAACCGGTCGTTTACTGCGAAGCGGATCAAGGTTCATCCAAAACGGGTTTACGGCAGCTTTCGCGCCTTCAAGTGGGGCATGATGGCGTTTACCCTCGGAATCTATTATTTGACGCCCTGGTTGCGTTGGGACCGAGGAGCAGGTGCGCCGGATCAGGCTGTCTTAATCGATATTCCGGGACGGCGGTTCTATTTCTTCTTTATCGAAATCTGGCCCCAGGAAATTTACTACATCACGGGGTTATTGGTGATGGCCGCGGTCGGGCTATTCTTTACCACCAGCGTTGCTGGGCGGGCATGGTGCGGGTATTCATGTCCGCAGACAATCTGGACCGATTTGTTCTTGGTCGTCGAACGGTTTGTTGAAGGTGATCGGAATGCGCGATTGAAACTGGATCGTGCGCCGACATCGATCAGCAAAATATTCAAGCGACTGAGCAAGTTCACAATCTGGATGATAATTGCCATCAGCACCGGCGGGGCGTGGGTGTTTTATTTCGCCGATGCGCCGGCCTTGGCGGCGCAGCTTGTGTACTTCGAAGCTCCACCCGCTGCTTACATCACCATCGGGGTGTTGGCCTCCACTACATTTTTGTTAGGTGGCTTCGCCCGCGAACAGGTTTGTACCTTCATGTGTCCATGGCCCCGCATCATGTCGGCGATGATGGATGAGGACTCGCTCGTTGTAACCTATCGCGACTACCGAGGCGAACCCCGGGGATCGCATAAAAAAGGCGTGGCTTGGGGTAGCACAAGCCATTGCGTGGACTGCAATCAATGCGTAGCGGCGTGTCCTCAAGGGATTGATATCCGCGACGGCCAGCAATTGGAATGCATCACCTGTGCGCTGTGTATTGACGCCTGCGACGGGGTGATGAAAAAACTCGATCTCCCCAAAGGGTTGATCGCGTACGATTCTTATTCCGCCCACTTACAGCGGGCCCGAGGCGAGTCGGCCAAGCTTCGCCCGGTTCGGCCCCGGACGATTTTTTATTTTGTCGCATGGGCCTTGGTCGGCGTGCTTATGCTGTTCGTGTTATTGAACCGTTCAGACTTGGACATCAACGTTCTCCATGACCGTAATCCAATTTTTGTGACGTTGTCCGACGGCTCCATCCGCAACGGCTATACGTTTAAAATTCTGAACAAGGCGAATTCCGAACGCAGTTTCATTATGTCAGTCTCTGGTTTGGCCGGAGCGCAGTTGTCGCGGGTTGGATCGGCGGCGGGTTTGGACCAAGAAAGCACACTTGGCTTCACCGTCGAACCCGATAAGGTAAGAGCCTTCCGCGTCTTCGTCAGTGTTGCGCAAAGCGGGCTGAGCGCCGAGGCGACAGACATCACATTCACCTTGTTGGATTCCGGTAAGGGGACCGAAGTTTCGTATATGAGTGTCTTCCAGGGGCCTGCAAAATGAGTGGAGTCTGGACCGGACGTCGCGTTCTTTTCTCCATGCTTTCATTCTTTGGCGTGATCTTCGTGGTCAACGGAATCTTTGTTTATATGGCGACGACCACATGGACCGGAATCAGTACGGAAAAAGCCTACGAAAAAGGGCTTCGGTATAACGAAACGCTTGAAGCCGTGCAAAACCAAAGTCGCCTGGGATGGAAAAGCACAGTCGCTTTCGCAAAGCCGTATGACAATCTTGTCGTCCGGTTCGAAACTCAAAACGGCGCGCCTGTTTCGGGTCTAAGAATTACCGGGATGGCAGTTCGTCCGACTCATGAAGGATACGATCAGGCCTTAACCTTTACCGAAGCTCAACCGGGGGACTACGCCGCCACGGTTCGCCTGCCCCTGCAAGGGGTTTGGCGGATTGAGTTGGTGGCGGCGTCTCAAGACGGGAAAGCCTTTCGAGCCGACCATAAGCTCATGGTATCGCCATGAATAATCTGGCGCGGAATTTTTCCGCCTTTATTGAAGTCGGGGACGATCAAACCGAACGGCTGAACTTGATGGTCGAAAATGTCAGTTGTGCCGGTTGCATGGGGAAAATTGAGCGCGCCTTGACGGCTCACCCCGGGGTGATTTCCGCTCGGGTCAATATGAGCACCAGACGGCTCGCCGTTGCTTGGCGAACAGGTGAGACGGAACCTGGAACGCTCATTGATACGGTTGAAGACTTGGGCTATCCGGTCGCCCCCTTCATTGTAGATTCGGTTACGCCCCTGTCCAGCGCTCGGGATAAAGAGTTGCTGCGCGCCTTGGCGGTCGCCGGATTTGCGGCGGCCAATGTCATGCTGTTGTCAGTGTCGGTTTGGGCCGGGCATTCCCAGGGCATGGGAGAGACGGCCCGAACGTTATTCCACTGGATATCGGCCTTAATCGCGCTGCCCGCCATTGCTTACGCGGGGCGCCCGTTCTACCGGTCCGCCGCAACGGCCCTGAAGGCCCGAGCGTTAAACATGGACGTGCCAATTTCCTTGGCCGTTGTTTTGTCCGCGGCGATGAGCCTGCACCAGACAGTGGTTGGAGGCACGCATGCCTATTTTGATGCTTCGGTAATGTTGCTGTTTTTCCTACTGACCGGCAGGTATTTGGACAGTCGCGCTCGCGCCAAGGCACGATCAACAGCCGAGAATTTGTTGGCGCTCTCAACCACAAGCGCAACGGTGATCGACGAAGGGGGGGCTTCTCTGAACCTGCCCCTCAACCAAGTGCGACCGGGAATGATTGTGTTGGTCGTTGCCGGTGGACGGGTGCCGTTGGATGGAGATGTCATTGACGGCATGTCTCAAGTCGACGCCAGCCTTGTTACCGGTGAGACCTTGCCCAAATTTGTTACGCCCGGATCAAAAGTATTTGCCGGAACGTTGAACGTCGGGTCTCAGTTTCGATTTCGGGTCACAGCGGCGGGCGAAGATACTTTACTGGCCGAAATCGTTCGTTTGATGGAAGCGGCGGAGCAAGGTAGGGCAAAGTACGTACGTCTCGCGGACCGCTTCGCCCGGGCTTATGCGCCTGTGGTTCATATCCTGGCGCTGGCAACATTCTTGGGATGGACGGTTGTCGCTGGGCAAGGATGGCAGCCATCGTTGATGGTGGCAATTTCGGTTTTGATAATTACTTGCCCTTGCGCCTTAGGATTGGCGGTGCCGGTGGTGCAGGTCGTCGCGGGTGGGTTCTTGTTGCGCAATGGCGTGTTGTTAAAGGCGGCGGATGGCCTGGAACGTTTAGCGCACGTCGATACGGTCGTATTTGATAAGACGGGTACGCTGACGAGGGGTCGACCGGAGTTGTTTTCCGATGGTAATTGGACGGACGCGGACCTAGCCATAGCAGCGGCGTTAGCCCAGTACAGCTGTCATCCTTTATCGAGGGCCATATGCCGTGCGACTGATCGTTTATCCGTTTCGGACGCATCGAATGTGGATGAGGTCGCTGGCCACGGCTTACGTGGGATTATAAATGGCCGTCCTGTTCGACTAGGACGGCGAGATTGGTGTGGTGTGGACGACACGGACGTGGAGACAAGTGAGATGGCGTTATGGCTGACCGTTAACGCCCGTTCGCCCGTTCGCTTTATATTTTCCGATCAACTACGTGCGGACACCGCTGCAACAATTTCGGCGCTGCAAGGCCGAGGCCTGGACGTCAGAATTTTATCGGGAGACCGCGCCTCAGTCGTTGCACCCTTAGCGGAACAATTGGGCATCGCCAATTGGCGGGCCGAATGCTTGCCCGCAGATAAAGTCGCGGTGCTTAATCAACTCAAGGCAAACGGCCACCGGGTCGTCATGGTCGGTGATGGTTTAAATGATGCGCCCGCATTGGCCGCCGGGTTTGCCTCAATTTCACCCGCCGGCGCTGCCGACATAAGCCAGACGGCGGCGGATTTGATTTTTCAAGGCGATAGTCTTGAACCCGTTTTAAAGGCTTTAAAAACGGCGCGGGCGGCGGATCGTCTGGTAAAACAAAATTTTGCCCTGGCCCTCGCATATAACGCCGTAGCCGTGCCGTTGGCGATGGCCGGATTAGTGACTCCATTAATTGCAGCCGTGGCGATGTCAGCGTCATCGGTAACTGTGACGTTGAACGCCCTTCGGTTGCGCTTGATGGCTTAGGTGAGACTATGAATGTTCTTGTTTATTTAATTCCTGCTGCCCTGTTTCTGGGTGGAATTGGCTTGTGGGCATTTTTGTGGGCGCTGGGGTCGGGGCAGTTTGATGACCTGGACGGCGCAGCACATAGGATATTAGAAGATGATCCCGAAGGAGGTTGATTTCAATTCGGAAGGTTTCCCCGTCTTGGGTAACTTTTCTGTTCAAACCAGAAACAACGAGATTAGGGTCGGCCATATTCATTCTCCGCAGGTGGCTTCCGAATATTTCCATAAATGGCTTGGAAAATAAACTAGGCCAAGGACAGGATGGATCCGAATACGCGTCATAAGGCATTGTCAGGGGAATCTTGGTTGAGATGTCGAGGCAGTTTTCGCGCGGTGTCGATATTAGCCATGAAACGGTGCGCGCCTGGTGGAACCGATTCGGTCCGGTGTTTGCTGCGGAGATCAGAAAACGCCGAATTCAAGATCCGCCATTTTCGCTCTGGAGATGGCATTTGGACGAGATTTTCGTGCGAATTAATGGCGAACAGCATTACCTCTGGCGAGCGGTTGATCAAGAAGGCGAAGTACTGGAATCATTTGTCACCAAACGGCGGGATCGCAAGGCTGCCTTGAAGTTCTTACGTAAAGCGATGAAGCGATACGGTCGACCGGAAGTGATTGTGACGGACCTACTTCGATCCTACCCGGCGGCGATGAAAATCATCGGCATCTCCGGGCGTCAGGCGACCGGTCACTGGCTCAATAATCGGGCCGAGAATTCGCATCAGCCGTTCCGGCGACGAGAACGAGCGATGGCGAAATTTAGGAGCACTACAACTCTCCAAAAGTTCACCTCGATCCACGCTTCGGTCCACAATCATTTCAATCAGAAACGTCACCGTCACAGCCGCCAGAACTTCAAAGCTAATCGATCGGCCGCCCTTGCCGAATGGCGTCAAATTGCTGCTTGAATCTACGGGCAGTCGAAAATTGTTGGCGCGGCCATTTTCCTCTGACAGCGCCCGCTGTCCTCCTGATCCGCCACCCCAATGGATTGACCACGGAATTTGCGCGCGGAGACGAAGGCGCTAATTCCACCGATCCCGCCTTTAAAACAGTCTCTCCAACGGACAACTCCGCCTATCCATACCCATAAGCTACGGAAATTACGGGATTATTGAGAGCCCCATGGATTGACTGGAAATGCCTGGGAAGTATTGGTGGAGCCGAGGAGGATCGAACTCCTGACCTTCGCATTGCGAACGCGACGCTCTCCCATCTGAGCTACGGCCCCATCCTTGACGCGGTGGCGAATTCGACCTTTTACACGGATCGCCCCACATCGGAAGTGGCGGGAATATGTCGGCGCGACCGCAGCATGTCAAGTCCGTCTCGACAACCATTTTGCATGCTTGCGCGGTGGTTTCGGGGCGGCTAGGTTACGCGCGTATTTAAATAAGCGGCGGCGCCTCCATGGACGCGATAATTGTTCCCTTTTTCAATTTGGTCATCGCCGCGCTCCAGATATATGTCTGGTGCCTGCTGATTTCGGTGATCCTGAGCTGGCTGGTCGCCTTCAAGGTCATCAACACCAGCAATCGTTTCGTTTACATGGTGGGCGACTTTCTGTATCGCATCACGGAACCTGCGCTTGGCCGCATTCGCCGTTTTCTGCCCAATATGGGCAGCGTTGACTTATCACCGGTCGTGCTGATTTTATTGATCATCTTCGTGCAGGAAATTTTGACCCGCCTTGCCCTCAAGTTCTACTAACTCGCCCATTCGCGCCGTGCCGGATGGCGTGACCGTCGCCGTCGTGTTGACGCCCAAGGCGTCGCGAAATGCAATCACCGGCACCGCGCCGACCGCCGATGGGCAAACCGTCCTGACCGCCCGGGTCACCGCCGCGCCCGAAGGCGGCAAGGCCAACGCCGCCCTTATCCGTCTGTTGTCGAAGGCCTGGAACGCGCCAAAATCGACGTTGTCGATCCGAACGGGCGCCACGAACCGCCGCAAGGTCGTTCTTGTCGCCGGGTGCGGGTCCACGCTTGAATCCAGACTCAACA
>JABJJH010000102.1 GCA_018660965.1 Rhodospirillaceae bacterium
CGGGACGCGTCTTTTTTTGCCCAATTCGAATGAACCGCCTACAATTGGCCCCAAGCCAAGACACCGAAATCAAGTCAATGGAGACCTTCCATGACGCAAGCGTTGATTGTCGAAAAATGCGCGGCCCCGGTCGGGGCGGAAATCAAGGGCGTGGATTTGTCACAAGACACCGCCCCCGATACGTTCGCGAAAATAGAAGCTGCGTTCAACGAGCATTCGGTCATCGTGTTCCGCGATCAATCCATCAGCCCGGACCAGCAATTAGCGTTCTCGGACAAGTTCGGCGCACTGGAAATCAACGCGTTCAATAAATACGCCCTGCCCGACCACCCCGGCGTTTTGATGGTGTCCAATATTCGCGAAAACGGCGCTGACATCGGCTTTGCAGACGCCGGCAGCCATTGGCATTCGGATATGTCCTACACCGCGCACCCGCCGCGTTGCACGATCCTGTTCGCCGTCGAAGTGCCTACCCGCGACGGCGCCCCCTCCGACGACACCCTGGGCGACACCTTGTTCGCCAGCACCGCCACCGCCTATGACGCGTTGCCGGGCGACATGAAGACGCGGTTGTCGGGCTTGAAAGCCGTGCACCGATTCGCCGCCAAGGAAAGAGGCGTCAAGGGACCGCTTAAGCTAACGCAAGCGCAAATCGACAAACACCCGGACGTCCGCCATCCGGTCGTGCGAACGCATCCGGAAACAGGCCGCAAATGCCTCTATGTCCGGGAAGGCGAATGCGTTTCAATCGACGGCATGGACGACGCTGACGCCGAGGCGCTCATCAAACAACTGTCGGATTTATGCGTTGAAGAACGTTTCATATACCGCCACAAATGGCGCGTCGGCGATGTCCTGATGTGGGATAATTGCGCGGTTCAACACATTGCGCTACGCGATTACGAATGGCCGCAACGGCGCATGATGCATCGAACCACGGTCGGCGGCGCCGTCCCGGTTTAGAGGGCCCTTGACGCCACCCCCATTCATCGCCACATCAAGCGTTACCTGCAAGGAAGGGTTTGCAACCATGTCGGAACAAATTTCTCACGGCGGCGCCGCGCCGTACAAAAACACCGGCACGTGGATGCGCGGGCTGTTCATGCTGCTGTTTGGGTTTTTCTACCACATCGCCGTCATGCTGCTCGGCGCTGTCGCCATCATCCAGTTTGTCTGGGTTCTGGCGACGGGTCGGAATAACCCACAACTCACTGAATTTGGCGCTGGCCTAAGCCGGTATTTTTACCAAGTGGTTCGATTTCTGACCTTTAACTCGGACACGAAGCCGTTTCCCTTCAGCGATTGGCCCAGCGAGCCCCTGCCCGGGGAAACCCCTACGCCGTAACGGCGGCGTTTTCGAGAACAACCTTGCGAACGGCTTCGGCCGCCGTCGCCACCTGATCGCGCGTTACGTCCAGATGCGTCACCACGCGCATTCGGTAGCGATCGTTTTCGCCAATCCGTACACCATGCTGTAACAACCGTTCGTGAACATCCGCCGCCGTCATGCCGGTGCCCGAAACATCAAAAAACACCATATTCGATTGCACCGAATCCATGTCGACCACGACGCCGGGCAAATTGGCGACGCCTTCAGCGAACAGCCGCGCGTTCGCGTGGTCTTCCGCCATGCGGTTCACATTGTTCTCCAGCGCGTAAATTCCCGCCGCCGCGATGACGCCCGACTGCCGCATGGCGCCGCCCATACGCTGTTTCCACTGCCACGCCTGGGCGATGAAGTCCGCATCCCCGGCCAGGACCGCACCAACAGGGCAGCCCAACCCCTTGCTTAGATCAATCCACAACGAATCAAACGGTTCGGCGAATTCCGACGCCGATACGCCCGACGCAACGACGGCGTTGGGCAAACGGGCGCCGTCCATGTGTAGGATCATGCCGTTATCCCGCGCCACCGCGCCGACCGCACGCACGGTTTCCAGCGGCCAGATAGTCCCACCGCCAGAATTGGCGGTTTGCTCAATCTCGATCATCCGCGATCTTGGCGCATGACGGCGCGGCTTGCGAATTGCGGCGGCGGCCTGATCAGCGGTGAAAATTCCACGCACGCCATCGACAGGCCGAATCGACGTTCCCGAAAACACTGCCGGGCCACCGCCTTCGGAATTGATGATGTGGGCTGTTTTATCGGCGATAATTTCATCGCCGGGCCGACAATGAACCAGAATGGCGATCTGATTGCACATCGTACCGGACGGCATGAAGACAGCGGCTTCCTTGCCCAACATCTCGGCGGCCATATCGCAAAGGCGATTGGTGCTGGGATCCTCGTCGCGTTGTTCGTCGCCAACCTCCGCTTGCGCCATCGCGTCGCGCATCCCCGCCGAGGGGCGCGTTTGGGTGTCGCTATAGAGGTCTATTTCGATCTTCGCCATGATATCGAATCCTGTTTTCCCAAATCCTAAAGCGGAATGTTTGCGTGTTTTTTCCACGGGTTTTCAAGTTGCTTGTTCCGCAATCTTTCAAACGCCCGGCAAATGCGGCGGCGCGTATTGCGCGGCATGATAACGTCGTCAACGAAACCAAGGCTGCTGGCGACAAAGGGATTGGCGAATTTTTCACGGTATTCCTCTGTGCGCTGTTCGATTTTCGCGTCGTCGCCAATGTCGCTGCGGAAGATGATCTCGACCGCGCCCTTCGGGCCCATCACCGCAATTTCCGCCGCGGGCCACGCATAGTTGACGTCGCCGCGCAAATGTTTGGAACTCATGACGTCGTAGGCGCCGCCATAGGCCTTTCGCGTAATTAACGTCACCTTCGGCACCGTCGCTTCGGCAAAGGCGAACAGGAGTTTGGCGCCGTGTTTGATGATGCCGCCAAATTCCTGCGCCGTGCCGGGCAGAAACCCTGGCACATCGACCAGCGTGAGGATGGGAATGTTAAAACAATCGCAGAACCGCACAAACCGCGCGGCCTTGCGGGCGGAGTCGATATCCAGGCATCCGGCCAATACCATCGGTTGGTTGGCGACGACGCCAATCGTAGACCCGCCCATGCGAATGAAGCCAATCACGATATTGCCCGCATAGTCCGGTTGAAGTTCAAAAAACTCACCTTCATCGGCGAGCTTCACGATCAATTCCTTCATGTCGTATGGCTTGGTCGGACTTGCGGGAACCAATGTTTCCAGCGACGGTTCGGCGCGGTCCACCGGATCGTGAGTCGGAACCACCGACGGCTTTTCCCGGTTCGACGACGGCAAATAACTCATGAACCGCCGTGTACGCAACAACGCCTCGACATCGTTTTCGAAGGCTTCATCCGCGACGCCCGACCGGGTGGTATGGGTAATGGCGCCACCGAGTTCTTCCTGGGTCACGGTTTCATGCGTCACCGTTTTCACCACGTCCGGTCCGGTCACGAACATGTAGGCGCTGTCCTGAACCATAAAAATAAAATCGGTCATCGCCGGCGAATACACCGCGCCGCCCGCACAGGGGCCCATGATCAATGAAATTTGCGGCACCACCCCGGACGCCAGAACATTGCGCTGGAATACATCGGCGTACCCGGCCAGCGACGCCACGCCTTCCTGAATGCGCGCGCCGCCTGAATCGTTAAGACCGATCACCGGCGCGCCAACTTTCATGGCCTGATCCATGATTTTGCAAATTTTCCGGGCGTGCGCCGCCGATAACGAGCCACCGAACACGGTGAAATCCTGACTGAAGACGAATACAAGGCGCCCGTCTATCGTGCCGCTGCCCGTCACCACGCCATCGCCCGGCACCTTTTGTTCGGCCATGCCAAAATCGTGGCTGTCGTGTTCCACGAACATATCCCATTCCTCGAACGAATCTTCGTCCAGCAACACATCGATCCGCTCGCGCGCCGTCAGTTTTCCTTTGGCGTGTTGCGCGTCGATGCGTCGCTGTCCACCACCCATCCGGGCGGCTTCGCGCATCTCCTCCAACTGACGAATGATGTCCGACATTTCAAAGGCTCCTTAAAGAACAGCCGCCAGAATCGCATTCGCCGCGATCCGCCGCAAGTCGGGTTTAGCGCATATTCGCCCAGAGCAGATCACCTTTGGTGATTCCGATTAATCACGATTTTCTCTAGTAACGCGTAAAACGTGGTCGCGGACTCGATTTCATGGCGCCGCCCCGATAAAGCGTCAGCCGCATCCTTGTCATAGCCCCATTTGTCCGCCTGAAAGGTCTCATCGATCTGCGCCGCGTCAACGGCGCCGGCAGCGTTCAGATGGCCAGCCGTCACGGCAAGCCCTATCACCAGCGATCCAGATGTGCTCGTCAGCCCATGCAGTGCGGACAGGGCGAAATCATCATGTTCGCACACCGCCGCCGACAACGCCGCCAGGGAAGCGCTATCCTGGTCGATGGGAATGACGCCTTTTGTCGCCCGCAACGACGCCCCGTGACGTTCGTTGCACCAATCCAACAAGGGTTGCCACGATTCCTCTTGCAACTGCACCAGATCAAGCGGCCCTTCCGCCCGGTAACAAATCAAATCCGTTTGCGCATAGGCCGCGATTTGTCCGGTAACGGCGTCGCGTTGGGGCCTTATCCGGTCTATCGCGGTGCTGGCGAATTTCATGAACGGCATCGTGGCCGGGTCGACCTTATCGACCTGCGCAGCCCATTCCTTAGCGATGGCTTCGGCCAGGGCCCGCGTGGGCGCGACCAAAACCGCCTTGGCCGGCGTGCGAATATTCCGACCGTCGAGCGCCACGCCATACCCGCCATCGATCTCCACCGCCGCCGCATCCTGATAAAACCGCTTCATCACTTCGAGAACAGCCCCTTCAAGGCGTCGCCAACGCCCTTGGTCGCCTTGTCCAGGGCATCGCTAGCAGCGCCTGCGGGGTTTTCCGTTATCGATGGCGCGGGCTTGGAAGGCGCCGTCGGCTTCGCCTTGCCCGAAGCCTGCTTCAGACATGGATTGTCATCGCCGGTTCCCAATTCGCCCAAACCCAAAAGCAGCGCGGGCGGAAAGACAAACCCACCAAGAAGGCCGCCAACCTTGCGCGCGGCGGCCAGTTTATCCACGCTATAGGACGGATTGGCCAACGTACCGCCGATCAAGACGGGCACGGCGGTGTTGATGGTCGCCGATTTGGGTTGCGGGTCGATGGTCAGATCAAGCCCTTCGGTCGCCAGGTTGATTGTGCCCTTGCCGACGATCGTGGCGAAATCCGTATCGAACAACAGCGCCTTGTTCGTAGCGAGACCGTTCTTGACGTCGATCTTGCTCACCGTGCAATTGATAACCGTGTATTCCTTACGTTCGCCAGTGACCAGTTCAGTCAGAAATTTAGTCGGTCCGCCAATAAATGTGTCCAACGCGTCGCTTTTCATCCGTCCCGCGCCCATGACAATCGACGTCTGGCCATTCAAACCGGCCATCAGCCTGGCGATGGACGCGCCCTTCCCGCGCACATCCACCTTAACATTCAACGCGCCTTCAAAGAGGTCCGTGACCGCCAGCGCCTTTAGCATTTTCCCGGCGTCAAAACCCTTTACGGTCAGTTTCACATCCAGGCTTGGAATCGCCTTCGCCGCGTTCATGCGCACGCCGCCGTCGATCACGCCATCGGAGACAATCGCCTTCAACGTGGAACTGTTCAAGTCACCGTTCCGGAGACCAAGCTTGACCTGGACGTCATCAATTTCAACGCCTGCGATCAGCGTCGCAATGGTTACCCCAACATCCGCATCAACGGCTTTCAAGCCGTCCAGCGGCAGAGGATCATCGGGAAAGACCCGGTCCGACTTCGGGGGTTCCTGCGCTGTTTGTCCTTCCGCCTTCGCGTCCGCCGGCGGCGGCGCCTTGACGAAATCGGTCACCTCAAACCGCTCCGACGTCAAAGCCGCCGTGATGTGCGGTCGTTTTCCACCCAAGGTGGCGGTTAAGGTTCCGCCAAGGTCGGTGGACCCTATTTTCACCGCGAGATTCGAAACACTGACCGCATCGCCCGGATCGCCTGTAACGGTCGCCGCGACCTTGTACGCGCCCAGTGGCGGAACCGGGGCTCCGGCGAGTTTCGACAGATCTCCCATTTGTTGGCCTGAGGCCGTAAGGCTCAGGTTGAGGTTTTTCCCCGTCGCGGGCTCGCCTATCGTCCCCTTCACGGCAATGTCCGCCCCGCCGGCTTTCAGCGACAGCGCGACGGGCCATGGCTGTGCCGGACGCAGGAACGCCGCCGGCGCCCCAAGCGTCGCGGCGACCTGAATTGGATTGTCGTTATAGGTCCCGACCAGCGTGGCTTCCATGGGATCATTGGCCCCGGAGCCCTGCACCGACAGGCTGCCAATCGCCACGACATGCTGTTGCCCGGAAACACCGTCCTTGTAGGTCA
>JABJJH010000101.1 GCA_018660965.1 Rhodospirillaceae bacterium
CGGCCATCGCGGAAAGCGGCGGGTTTGCCGGCATGCCCGCCGGTATGGTGACGGCGCTGACCTATTGGATCCTGAGCGGTGGCGCGACGCCGGGCAAGGAAAGCAAGGTCGCCGTCGATGGCGATGAACGCTCGCGCGCCGACGAAGCGCTGGACGGCTTGCGTCAACTGGTGGCGTCCTTCGACGATCTATCGACCCCTTATTCGGCGATCCCGCGACCGTCGCGGGCGCCGCGCTTCAACGATTACGCCCATCTTTCGCGTCGCTTGGAATGGGGCGTCGAATGAACGGCGCACCCGAATCCTCACCTGTGTTGGCGGCGACCGCCGCCCAGCGCCACGCGTCCGATCCCGAAGCGAGCGCGTGGGTCGCGGCGTCGGCGGGCAGCGGCAAGACCAAGGTTCTGACCGACCGGGTGCTGTCGCTCCTTCTGGACGGTGTGCCGCCGGAACGCATTTTATGCCTGACATTCACCAGGGCTGCCTCGGCGGAAATGGCCAATCGCATCAACCGCCGCCTCGGCGAATGGTCGATCCTGTCGGCGGATCTGCTGACAAAAGAAATCGCCTCGTTGCGCGACCGGCCCGTCAATGAGGCGGATATCGCCGCCGCGCGGCGCCTGCTCGCGCGTGTGCTGGACGTGCCGGGCGGCCTAAAAATTCAAACGATTCACAGCTTTTGCCAATCGCTGCTGGGCCGGTTTCCAATCGAGGCCGGATTGCCGCCGCACTTCGAGGCGATGGACGAACGCAGCGCGGCGGAATTGATGGCGGCGGCGCGCAACGATTTGTTGGTGGCGGCGCGCACGCCGGGACCGCTTTCCGATGCGCTGTCGGTCGTCACCGCGCATATCGAAGAAACCGGTTTTACCGATTTAATGTCCATTGTCGCCAGAGACCGGTGGCGCATTCAGGAAATGTTCCGCCGGTATCATGGCGTTGAAGGCGCTATCGCGGAAACCTACGCCTATTTGAAAATCGACCCGATCGATAGCGCCGAAAGCGTCATCGCCGGGGCCTGTGCCGACGGCGCCTTCGACGCGGTGGGCTTGAAACTGGCGGCGGCGGCTTTGCTGGGCGGCACTGAAAAAACCGACCAGCCGAAAGGCGCTTCTGTATCAAGTTGGGTTTCGGCCAGCGCGGTGGAGCGTGCGGCGCGTTTTGACGCCTATGTGTCGGAATTTTTTACTGCCGCAGGGGATGTCCGAAAGACCCTGATCACCAAGAAACCGTCGGATGCGGAACCGCGCGCGGAACCGGCGCTTCGCGCGGAAGCTGAGCGGCTGTCCGCCGTTATGGAAACGCAACGGCGCGTCGTTACGGCGCACGCGACGGCGGCGCTGTTGCGGTTGGCCGATGCGTTGCTGTCCGCTTATTGCCGCGAAAAGGAAATACGCGCGCGCCTGGATTACGATGACTTAATCCTGAAAAGCCTCGACCTTTTGAGCGAGAGCGCCGGGGCCGCCTGGGTTCTGTTCAAACTGGATGGTGGGCTCGACCATATTCTGATCGACGAAGCGCAGGACACCAACCCTGAACAATGGCGAATCGTCGCGCTTATCGCCGAGGAATTCTTCGCCGGCGAGGGCGCACGCGACGCGAACCGCACGGTGTTCGCCGTGGGCGACGCAAAGCAGTCTATTTTCAGCTTCCAGCGCGCCGACCCCGCCGCCTTCGCCGACATGCGCCATCATTTTCAAAAACGTATCGAAGATGCGCGCGGGACGTTGCGAAATGTCGAGTTGATCTGGTCGTTCCGGTCAGCCGAAGCCGTGTTGAAAGCAGTCGATTCCGTCTTCGAAATTGACGCCGCCCGCGATGGCGTCGCCGATCATGAGGTGCGCCATCAGGCCGTGCGGGAAGGGCATGCGGGCGTCGTGGAACTCTGGCCCGTTGTCGCGCCGCGCGACCGCCCCGCCGCCCTGCCGTGGGAACCGCCGGTGGCGCGGGAAGACGGCGACAACCCCGCCAGCCGGTTGGCGGGTCTTCTGGCGCGCCGGATCAAGTCCTGGGTGGGCCATGATATTCTGGAGTCGCGAGGCCGCCCGGTGCGCGCGGGCGACATCATGGTGCTGGTGCGACGCCGCGACGCCTTTGTCGAGGAACTGGTCCGGTCGTTGAAAAGCCAGGGCGTTCCGGTCGCGGGAATCGACCGCATGGCGTTGACCAAACAATTGGCGGTCATGGATCTGATGGCGCTGGGACGGTTTTTGTTGTTGCCCGAAGACGATCTGA
>JABJJH010000651.1 GCA_018660965.1 Rhodospirillaceae bacterium
ACAGGCGGCTTGCTCGGGGCACAAAACATCGACAACATGCAAGAAAGGGCATTCTACTTGGGGAATGTCGGTTAATAAAGTGCTGGCCGGGTTTCTCGATTCATTGCCCCGAACTTAAGCCCGCCCTACACCGCCAGATAACCACCGTCCACCGGCACCTCGATGCCCGTGATGTAGGAAGATTCGTCGCTGGCGAGAAACAGATTGGTAAACGCGACCTCTTCCACCTTGCCTTCGCGACCGATTGGAATGGCCGATAACATCTTTCGACGTACCTCCGGGTCCGCCGTCATTTGCGAGGTCCGCATCGCGGGCATGACCCCTGGATGCACGGAATTGACGCGAACGCCATCGCGGGCGAACTGCACGGCGGCGGCCTTGGTCGCCAGCCGCACCGCCCCCTTCGCGGCGTTATAGCCCATATGCACGAAGCGTTGACCCACGAACCCGGAAATCGACGATATGTTCACGATTGAGCCGCCTCCCGCTTCCTGCATCGTGGGGATCACGGCGCGCATGCCCAGAAAGACCCCCTTCGCATTGACGTTCATCTGCTCGTCCCAGGTGTCGATGTTGAGGCGGTCGGGATGGCTGCCGCTAACGCCCGCGTTGTTCACCAATATGTCGACCTGGCCATACGCCGTAATCGTCTCTGAAACGGTAGCTTCCCAATCCGTCTCGCTCGTCACGTTAAGCGATTGAAACCGGGCTTCGCCACCGGCGTCGTTAATATCGGAAACCACCTTGGCGCCTTCGGCCTCCATGAGGTCGGCCACAACGACCTTGGCGCCTTCTTTCGCGAACAATCGCGCGGTTGACGCCCCCATGCCCGATGCGGCGCCGGAAATGATCGCAACCTTATCCTTCAAACGCATTCTCTATCCCCCCAATGTTTATCCATCGGCGATACTGTACGCGAAACCAAACCACCACAACCTGCAAGGCTTGTGGAAATGACCCTGGGCTGTTCCTATACGCAGCAACCCGATAAACCCGTACGACGAAAGGCGAACCACATGCGCGCAGTAGGAATCATGGTTCACGGCGGCCCGGAGGTTCTGGAGGTCGTCGACCTTCCCGAAGTCCATGCCGAACCCGGCCAAGTCCGTATCCGGGTGCACGCGTCGGCGGTGAACCCTACCGACACGATGGCGCGAAACGGTTCACGCGCCGAGTTGCAAAAAGTCGATCCGCCACCCTACGTGCCGGGAATGGACATCGCCGGGATCGTCGATGAGATCGGCGATAATGTTTCCACCGAGGTCAAGGTCGGGGACGCGATCATGGGTATGGTCGTCCCCAAGGGCAGCCATGGCGCGTATCGCGAACAGATCGTCCTCGACGCCCGAGCGGTTGTTCCCGCGCCCGCCGGAACTTCGCATGTTGAGGCCTGCACGCTACCGATGAACGGGCTGACGGCGCGTCAGTCGCTCGACCTGCTCGGCCTGTCATCCGGACAGGCGCTCGCCGTAACCGGCGCCGCAGGCGCGTATGGCGGCTATGTCATCCAACTCGCCAAGATCGACGGGTTAACCGTCATCGCCGATGCGTCGGAAGCCGATGACGAATTGGTCGCATCGCTCGGCGCCGACATCGTGGTGCGTCGGGGCGACGACGTTGCGTCGAGAATTCTGGAGCATTTCCCGAACGGCGTGGATGGTCTCGCTGACGGCGCCGTCCTGAATGAATTGGCGATCCCGGCGGTCCGGGACGGCGGCGCATTCACGTCGGTGCGTGGATTTAAGGGCGATCCGCAACGCGGCGTTACGTTCACCGCAACCTCGGTGCGAACCTACGATTGCGAGACGGAAAAACTCGACCGTCTGCGGCAATTGGCGGAGTCCGGAGCGCTTACGCTCCGCGTGGCCGACACCTACCCGCCGGAACGCGCCAGTGACGCGCATCGACGTCTCGAAGCCGGTGGCACGCGCGGTCGGCTCGTCATCGAATTCTGATCCGCCCTGCCGGGAAAACGATCCCAAGAATTGGAGAACCCCTAATGGAAGCACTGCCCTACGAAGCCGCCGAGATCGCGGGTCGAGAGACCGTCATGGAAGGCGCCGACATGCGCGTGCGGGTCCTCACATTGGCCGCATCCGAATGCGTCCCCTGGCATTACCACAGCGAAATCACCGACTCCTTCGTATGCCTCGAAGGGCCGATGGTGGTCGAAACACGCGCCCCAAGGGCCGAGTACGTGCTGAAGCCGGGGGAACGCTGCGAGGTTCCGCCAAAAGTCGCCCATTACGTCCATGGCCTGAAGGACGGCCCCTTCAAGTTCCTGATCATCCAGGGCGTCGGTGTTTACGACAACATCGCCGTCGGCGGACGCGGCGCATGATCGACAAACGGATCGACACGGTTGAACAGGCGTTGGACGGTCTTTCCGATGGGGCCTCCATCATGATCGGCGGCTTTGGCGGATCGGGCCTGCCGGTCACCCTTGTCCGCGCGCTGGAGGAAACATCCGCGCGCGATTTGACCGTTATCCTGATTAGTCTTCGCTTTATCGAACTCTACGCGCCGCGATTGATTGCCGAACGCCGGATCGTCAAAGGGATTTGCACGGCGGCGCGCAGCCCCGGCAAGGCGCAATCGAAATACGAACGCCAGATCGAGGAAGGCTCGCTGGAGTTGGAGTTGACGCCACAGGGAACCTTCGCCGAGCGTCTGCGCGCGGGCGGCGCGGGGGTGGCCGCCTTCTACACGCCGACCGGCGTTGGGACATTGCTCGCCGAAGGCAAGGAAGTGCGGGAATTCGACGGTCAGCAATGCCTTCTGGAAACCGGGTTGAAAGCCGATTTCGCCTTGATACGCGGAAATGTCGCGGATCGCTGGGGCAACGTCTCCTTTCGCGGCACGCAGCGGAATTTCTGCCTTGCAATGGCGACGGCGGCGCGCACGACCGCTGTTGAGGTCGATACAATCGAGACGGCGCCGCTTTCGCCGGAAGCCATCGATATTCCCGGCATTTTCACCCAGCGCGTCATCGCGTTGCCGGATGGACGTTCGTTATAGGGAGCCGACACGCCATGACCACGACCCCGCTTGATCGAAACCAGCTTGCCTGGCGCGCCGCGCAGGATTTTCCCGACGGCGGATACGTCAATCTGGGAATTGGCATTCCGTTTCTCGCCGCCAATTACCTGCCCGAAGGCCGGGAAGTGATGTTCCAGTCTGAAAACGGCGTCATCGGCGTGGGCCCGTTGGCCAGCGAGTCGGAAGTGGATCACGACCTCATGGGCGCGGGCGACCAATTGATTACGATGCGTCCCGGCGCCGCGCTGTTTGATTCCGCAATGGCGTTCGCGATGATTCGTGGCGGTCATCTCGATGTCACGCTGCTGGGCGGGTTTCAGGTATCGGCCAGCGGCGATCTGGCGAACTGGGATTTGCGCATCCCGAACAAAGGACCGCTGGTCGGCGGCGCGATGGATCTAGCCATCGGCGCGCGGTCCGTGCGGGTCGTGATGGCGCATGTAACCAAGGACGGCGATCCGCGACTGGTGGAAACCTGTAGCTATCCGTTGACAGGCGTCGGTGTGGTCGACCGCGTCTACACCGATCACGCGGTGCTCGACGTCACGCCGGACGGCTTCCTTGTTCGTGAAATTCTCGACGGCGTATCACGCGAAACCCTGGAGGCCATGACGGCGGCGCCGCTTGCGTATGCGCCGGATTGCGGCGTGTTGAGCCCCCCGGCCCTTTAAAAGGGGCGCCGGTTAATAGGGGCGCCGGTTCAGGCGCGGATTGTCGCCAAATTCATGACCGCCGCCGCATCAGGCGCGAATTCCAACGACCAGACCGCCTTGGTGAGCGCCTCTACATCCATGGGGACGCCCCGCCAATCCACGAGCGACGCGAGCTTATCTTCCAGGTCATTATCGGTCATGGGGTTGCGCGCGCCGCCGCGAGCGTCGCTCACCATAACGTCATGGGCTTCGCCGTTGTGTGTGTGGACCACCACCCGCGCGGCTTCGATATCGTAGGAATCATCGTCGATGAAGCGCAGCTTTATACGCCTTGCGTCCCCCATGGCTTCCGCGACCCCTTCGTCACTGAATTCCGCCAACCCCGCGCGGCCCCGGCGCAATGCGATTGCGACAGCGTGTTGGGCGCTGACCTGGGATTCGCGACCGCTGGTCACACCGGGACGGTCGGTTCGTTGGCGCAGCAACGTCGCGCCTGTCAATTCGACCGTCGCCACCTCATCAACGGTAAAGGCGCCGCGACCCTGCAATTCGAGGCACGCCTCGATGACGGGATGCAACACAATGCCGGCGGGATAGGGCTTGTAAGTGTTTTTTGCGCTCTCCCATGTTTCGCCAAGACCATCGAACAGCGCTTCAAGCCGGACCGCATCCGAGAACACCGGCAGAAACCCACGCGGGCCTTCCAGCGGCGCCACCGGGCCGGAAAATCCATCCGCTGCCAGAAGCGCGGACACAATGCCGTTCCGGGCGGCGTTCCCAACACTGATGCTCTTGGACATCGTGCCCAAGGTTTCGCAAAGACCGGCGGCCTGCGCGGAAGCGTTGCCTAGCGCCCATGCATAACCTTCTTCGGTCAAGCCAAGCAACGCGCCAACGGCCATCGCGGCGCCGAAGACTCCACAGGTCGACGTGATGTGCCAGCCTCGACCGTAATGGGATGGTGAGACGGCGTTACCAATCCGGCATTCGATCTCGATCCCCAGCACCAGCGCCTGCAGCAACGCGCGACCATCGCAACGCTTGGTCTCCGCATAGGCGAACAGCGCGGGGGCGATGGGCGCGGTTGGATGGATAACCGTCGGTGAATGCGTGTCGTCGTAATCGAAAATATTCGCGCTCATGGCGTTCACCGACGCCGCCAGAAGCATGTCGCCCCGTTCACGCCGTCCGATTATTCCGGCATTTTGCGCGCCGCCAAATCGTTCCAGGGTGGCGATGAACTTGTCAATCGCCGGTTCGCCGCTGCCCGCGACCGCGCTCGCGAAATAATTTAACAACGAGCGTTTGGCCTCATGACGGACGTGTTCCGGGATATCCCGCCACTGCAGATTTCGCGCGAAGGACGAAAAGCGGCGCGTCGCCGCCCCGGCGGTTTGCGTTGACTCTAATATTGCGGGCGCTTCCATCGCATGCCTCGTGATATTCGAACGGTTTTATGCGACGGCCATTTTAATCAACAAGAGGCAGCCCAACGTCCCGTCGAATATCATTGATCACTTCCATAACCCGCTGGCGCAGCGGCGCATACTGCACGCCGAACTCTTCCACGACGCGGCTGTTATCGATCATGAAATTACCCGAAATGGCCCTGCCGCCGTCTTCCTGATCAAAGCGGATATCCGCCTCCGGTAGAAATTCCGTAACCAGCGCCGCGAGTTCGCCAAGGCTGACGGTCGCGCCCCCTGAATTATAGGTTTCGTGTTTGGGGCTATCGGCGAGACTGACGCGGGCGAATACCTCGGCCATGTCGCTGACGTGAATGACACAGCGCATCGTATCGCGATGAGAGAACGTCACGGAGGACCCGCGCGCCGGTTGGCACATGCAATTCACATGATCGATTGACCCGAATTTCTTATCCGGCCCGGTTACATTGGCCGGACGGATACAGGTAATCGTCATGCCGTATTTGCGGCGATAATCATGCGCCTGCCATTCATTGATTGTTTTGTTAACGGCGTATTGGCTGACGCCATGACGTTCGTCGTCTTCGTTCACCAGACGCTCGCCAAACTTTGCCTGCTCGCCGCTGACGGCGACGGAACTCGCAAACACCGTATGCTTGACGCCTGTTCGGCGCGCCGCCTCAAAGCAATTATCCATGCCCTGAATGTCCAGCTTGAAAGCGACATGGGGTTCCAGTTCACCAATAAAATAGGAAAGATTTATGACCCGTTCCGCTTGCGCCTCGATCATCGCGCCAATGACATCGTCAAACGCCGTTACATCGCCACGGACAATTTTAACCTTGTCCCCGAAGTGACCAAAGGCCGCCGCCGCGCCGCCGACATCAATGTCCATGCAGGTGATGGTCTGATTTTCAGCGACAAGCAACGGTATAAGGCGGCGGCCTATGAAACCCGCGCCGCCGATTACGAGTATGGACATATCATCTCCCCCTTTTAATGTTGTTTCCCAGTCAATCGGCGCCAAGCATCGCTTGGGCGCGTTCGCGCAAATCATCGGCGATGCGTGACGGTCGCCGCGCATCAAGATCGAGTTGGACGCCGAACTGGCTGAGGCCCGCGATATCGGCCCCGGTTTCGGCGTTGCGCATCCGGTGATAGATTCGCAGAGACGAGCCCCCAAGCTGGGCGATGCAACTTTCGACGTCGAGCATGTCGCCGGGCTTGGCCTGGCCATGGAAAACGAGTTGAAATTCGAACGTCGAAAGGCCAACCCTGTTCGTCGTCATGTATTCCGGGGTCATGCCGAAGGCCGACATGATGAAACTGTTCGCCGTCGAAAACCGATGGATGTAACTGGAAAGCGCCAGGTCGCCACACCAATTGGCTTCGACCGGGCGCGCGATGTCGCGCGACGATGGAACCCAACTGGCGTCATCGCCGGGTATCGACCGGTCCTCGCGTTCGTCGCCATCCCACGCCACCGGTTGCCCGGGCAGCGAGGCGCCTTTGAGGGTTTGCTGCATCGTCGTGCACAGGGTTCCGGTCTCCGCGTTGAATAGTTTATGGGCGATCGTCGGAGTATCGCCGTCGCCAATCAAAGCCGTTTCGACCTTATAGATATCGCGATCCCGAAGTTCCGCCTTGTAGTGCGTCAGCGCTTCGGTGGTTTTCACCGTTGCCGGGTCAACGCCATTCTGGCGCAGGAAACGCCACGTCGCGGCCTCGAATTTTTCATAATAATAGGCGACGGTGAAATGTTCCGTCGCATCGACCTCCCAGGGAGAGACGTCACCGCGGAAGGTTTCGCTATATCCGTTCACGTTTGATCCTTTAGTTGGAGAATTATTAAGGTGGGTAATAATCCGGGCTTCATGGCTTATGGGGCGGCGCCAAGCTTATCCGCCGGGCCGAAATCCCGCACGTCTTTTAACGCCAAGGCGTGGCCATAAGCCTAAACGTCGGCTTTTTTCCGCTCCCGAGTTCAATATACTAAACGTTATCGACGCGGCGACCAAACCACAGGAGCCAGCATGAGCCAATATGCCGACAAGATGTTCAAGACGCTCGCGGGGGATCGCTTTCTCAACATTCGTTATCGGGAATGGGGCGCTACGGACAATCCCAGGGTCGCTGTCTGCGTGCACGGGCTATCGCGCAACTGTCAGGATTTCGATGATCTGGCCGCCGCCCTTTCGGCGGACTGGCGCGTCTTCGCCGTCGACATGCCGGGGCGGGGCGGCAGCGACTGGCTCGACGACAAATCCAGCTACGGCTACGACCTTTACGAAACGGTCTGCGCCGCGATGTTGGCGCGCACCGGCGTCGACGACGTCACGTGGATCGGCACCTCGATGGGCGGCAATCTCGGCATGCGGCTCGCCAGCAGG
>JABJJH010000510.1 GCA_018660965.1 Rhodospirillaceae bacterium
ACCTGCTCCTCCTGGCGCACTTCGCAGGAGACAAACTCCGCCCCATCGCCTAGTTCCGCCGCCAGCGCCTTGCCGCGTTCGCGCTGCATGTCGGCGATGACAACCTTGGCGCCCTCATCTACGAACAAGCGCACTGATGCTTCGCCGATGCCACTCGCGCCTCCGGTGATGACCGCGACCTTGCCTTCTAATTCCGCCATGGCTGATTTCCTTCTTTATTTGCCTGATTCTTCCGCTCGCACTATTACCAGATGTTTTTGCGATCTATCGGATGGACGAGAACATAACAAATCTTCTCGATAAAATGTTTTCTCCGAAGCGCCTACTTTAAAACCGGTGAGCCTTTCGTCGTTCTGGATGCACACTGGAAGCAGCCAGGAAACGGCCCGGTTCGCCCCTTAACCTCGCCGGGCCGCTTCGATGGCGCGCCAGACGCGCTGTGGGGTTGCGGGCATTTCGATGTGTTTTACGCCGAAATCAGACAGCGCATCGACGATGGCGTTGATCACCAGGGCGAGCGCCGGGGTCGTGCCGCCTTCGCCGCCGGGGCGGACGCCATGGGGATGCGAACTCGCCGGCACTTCCGTGATGATGGTGTTGATGGGGGGCGTCGTACTGGCGCGCGGCATGGCGTAATCCATGAACGATCCGCTCAGAAGTTGCGCGCTGTCCGGGTCGTAGTGAATGGCTTCCATGAGCGCCTGGCCAATGCCTTGCGTCACCGCGCCGTGCGCCTGACCGTGCAGGATCAGCGGATTGACCGCCAGGCCAACATCGTCGAGTGCGGTCCATGCGACAATGGCCACATGGCCGGTTTCCGGGTCAACTTCGACCTCGCAGACATGCGCGCCGTAGGGATACCCCCCGGCGCGGTTCGTGATATCGCCAACGCCCTCAAGCTCCCCCTCCAAGCTGGCGTCTAGTTCCTCGCGCAAATCGTCCGGCAATCCCGCCACAGCCTTCGCCGCGTCATAGAGGTCGATGCTGGCCCCGCCGGGCGCGGTGAACGCGCCGTCCGCATAGGTTATGTCGGCCGCGGGCGCCTGCAACACATGGGCGGCGATCGCGGTTCCCCTGGCGATCAAGGCTTCGACCGCTTCGCCGACCGCGATGCTGACCAGACGCATGGAGCGGCCGGAATGCGACCCGCCGCCGACGGAAACCCGGTCCGTATCGTTGGCGATGAACCGCACGCTGTCGAACGGAATTTGCAGCCACTCACTGACCAGTTGGGGAAAACTGGTTTCGTGGCCCTGCCCGCTGCTCATGGTGCCGACGACCAACTCAACGCAGCCATCGCCGCAGACTTTCAACTCGGCGCGTTCGCGCGGAATGCCGCTGGTGACTTCGATATAGTTGGCGACGCCGATGCCGCGACAAAGCCCGCGTTTGACCGACTCCGCGCGGCGGGCGTTGAAGCCTGTCCAGTCGGCTTCGCGCAGGGCCTCGTCCATGCCAGCAACGTAGTCGCCGCTGTCATAGGTGACGCCGACCGCGTTGGTGAACGGCATAGCGGCGCTGGGAATGAGGTTGCGCCGCCGCAGGTCCACCCGGTCGAAGCCGTGCGCGTCGGCGGCGAGGTCGATCAATCGTTCAATCATGAAGATGGCTTCGGGGCGTCCCGCGCTGCGATAGACCGCCGTCGGCGCTGTGTTGGTCAAGACCGCATGGCCCTGAAAATAGACGCTGGGGATGCGATAGACGCCCTGCATCATGGAAAGCCCTTTGCGCAAGGGCCAGAAGTAGACCGCATAGGCGCCGAGATTGAGGGTGTTGACGCCGCGCAGGGCGAGGAAGTTGCCGTCCGCATCCAGCGCGAGTTCGGCTTCCGAGGTTAAATCGCGGGCCTGATAATCGCTCAGAAAACACTCGCGGCGGTCACCCACCCACTTGACCGGGCGCCCGACCCGGCGCGCCGCCCAGGGCATGAGGGCGTATTCCGGCGAAAATGCGTTTCTGGTGCCAAAATTACCGCCCATGTCGCCAAACACCGCGCGGCACTGTTCCTTGCGCACGCCCAGGATAAGCGCCAGTCGCTCGCGCGTCTGCACCGCGCCGCGCCCGGAACCGGCGCGTAAGGTGTAGCGTTCCGTTGCGGCGTCGTATTCGCCGATGGCCGCGCGCGGCTCCATGGGGCTGCCCGTGACCCGGTGCACCCAACTATCGAGTTTCACGACATGCGCCGCCGCGTTGAACGCGCGCGCGGTCGCGTCCTTGTCGCCGACTTCGCAGGTGAGGGAGAGGTTGCCGGGGCGTTCGGGCCAAATGTCCGGCGCATCGGGTGCCTGCGCGGCGCGCGGCGTCGTGACCGCACGCAAGGGTTCATAGTCGATATCGACTTGTTCCGCCGCATCCGCCGCCGCCGCCGCCGTTTCGGCCACCACCATGGCGACCGCTTCGCCGACGTAGCGCACCGTATCCAGCGGCAGGACGGCGTTGTCCGTTGTGAACACTTCGAAGTCCGGCGGCAGTCGAAGCGTGACGTCCGGCGGCCCGACCCAATCCGGATTGTGCGGGATGGGCGCCAGTCCGTCCGCTGCGGCGTCCGCGCCGGTCAACACCGCGATAACGCCCGGCGCCGCCATCGCCCGGGAAACGTCGATTGCGCGGATCTTCGCATGCGCATGGGGCGAGCGCACCATGACCGCGTGGCACAGCGCCTGTGGAAAGAAGTCGCTAGTGTATCGCCCTTTTCCGGTTGTCAGCCGACGGTCTTCCGTCCTGCGCAGCGGCGCCCCAATACCCGTGGGGCGGTTTGGACCTTGTGTCGGCACTCTTAATTCCTTTCAATAACCCGATAGCGGGGACGCTAGCGCATTGAAGAGACAATCGCTTCTTCATCGACTAATCAATAAAGCATTGCCCAGTCATGCGACAAGACCGGGACGCGGGAAGTGTCAATAAACAGGACAGGCCGGTGGAGCAACCGAAACGGATGGTTCTCATCCGTTTCGATCAGTTGCCCCACCAGATCAATATGCTGGTGGCCTGATTCACGAAATGCTTGGGAACCAAGCGTTTCGATCAGACCACCGGGAACAGAATGGGGGAAGATATGACGGAATCCGAACAGCGCGTGGCGCTCATCACCGGTTGCGGCAAGGAAAACGGCATCGGCGCGGCGACCGCGCAGCGTTTGGCGCGGGACGGTTTCATCGTTGTCGTTTCCGACGTGGCGGCGGCGGGCGTGGACAATGACCAAAGCGTCGAACGCGCGGGCGGCGGGTGGCAAGGCCTGGACACGCTCGTGGCGCGGATCGAGGCCAATGGCGGTACAGCGACCAGCCTGACCGGCGACGTATCGAGCGAAGACGGGGCGGCGCATCTCGTTGCCGGCGCGATAGACGCATACGGACGCCTCGACGTTCTGGTGAACAACGCGGGGGCGCCGCATGGCCAGGACCGTGGACAGATCGAGGATGTGCCGCTTTCCGCCTGGGAAGCCGTCATGGCTATCAATGTGCGCGGCGTCTTCCTGATGACCCGCGCCGCCGTTCCTCACATGAAGAAGCGGGGCTATGGCCGGGTCGTGTCGATGGCGTCCGTTGCGGGGCTGGAGGCGTTGCCGGAACGCGCGGCGTATTGCGCGTCCAAGGCCGCTGTCATCGGCATGACGCGCTCGCTCGCCTATGACCTCGCGCCGCATGGCGTCACGGCGAATTGCGTTTGTCCCGGCTCAATCCGTACGGACCGCGCGATCAGCTCGACCCTCCGCGCGGGCTGGACCGACGTGGACGAAGGTCTTGCGGAACGGGCCAAGTTCATTCCGGTCGGCAGGCATGGACGTCCGGAAGAAATCGCCGCGACCATCGCGCATCTCGCATCGGAAGACGCCGCCTACATCACGGGCCAGGCGATTGCGGTGGACGGCGGCGGCCTGCCCGCAAGCGCGTTTTGAATTAAAAGGGAGAACTTTCATGGCCAAACGACGCGTACTGATTACCGGTGCTTCCGGCGAAATAACGCGGCAGTTGCTGCCCACATTCCGGGACCGTTACGATCTGGTGTTGCTGGACACCCGCCCGAGCGAGCACGCCAACGATGTTATCGACGTCGATGTCAGCGACCCGGACGTTGACAAGTACCGCGAACATTTTCGCGGCGTCGACGCCATCGTCCATAACGTCCGTTCAACCAAGCCCGGCGTGAAGACCAGCGCCCCGCGCCAGTGGCTGAAGTCACGCCCGGGCCCGGAACCCGTCGAAGGCTATTTCGTCGAACGGACGAGCGTCGATATGGCTTTTAACGTGCTGCGGCTGGCGATGGAGGAAAATGTCCGCCGCGTCGTCATCACGTCATCCAACCACGCCGCCGACTGGTACGAAACCAAGCTGCATAACGGTCAGCTCGACACGATTGGTCCGGAAACCTACCCGCTGTCGGACAATTTCTACGGCTGGGCCAAGGCGACCTATGAACATCTTGGTTTCATGTTCGCCACCGGACGGCTTGGGTCGGTGGTGGAAAACGTACAAGTCCGGGTTGGCGCGCCGCGTCCGATCCGCGCCGCCGATTTCGGCGACGATCAGGTCAGCTACAAGCGTGACCTTGGCGGTTACATCAGCGAGCGCGATATGCGGCAGCTCTACACGAAGGCGATCGAGGCCGAGGATATCCGCAACGAAGACGGCGTCCCCTTCCAGATATTCTATGGCGTATCGAACAACACGCGCGGCTTCTGGAGCATCGCCAACGCCCGCAAGGTGATCGGCTACGCGCCGGAAGACGATTCCGAGGTCGAATTCGCCGAAGAGATTGGTCGGAACATTACGACCAATGGTCGCACCATGTGACGATGGGCGTTTTCATCTGGTAATGACTTGGCGCTTGTGGTGAACGTATGCGCGAGACGGGCGCAAATCACTGATCAGGTCTAGTTACATGCATCACGGCAAAGCGGTTGGGCGGCGCGGGTTTATCCAGGGAACGGGCGCGGCGGCGGCGGCGGTGATATTGCCGCCGGGCGTATCTTCCAGCGTTGCGGCGACGACTCCGCCTTTCGTTTTAACCCCCGGTCCGGCGGACGCGCATTTGTTCGGGCCCGAAGACGGCGCGACGAAGGTGTGGGCCTATAACGGGGAGGTCCCCGGCCCCTTGCTGCGGCTGCGGCAAAGTCAGAAAGCCCGCATTCGACTCGACAATAAACTCGACCAACCGACCACGGTGCATTGGCACGGTCTGCGCATCGCCAACGCCATGGACGGCGTCGCTAAACTGACTCAACCGGCGGTCCTTCCGGGGGCCGGGTTCGACTATGAATTCACGCCGCCCGACGCCGGCACATTCTGGTATCACGCCCACGCCCGAAGCTGGGAACAGGTTGCGCGCGGGCTGGCCGGCGTTTTGATCGTGGACGAAGCCGAACCGCAGGATTTCGACCGCGATCTCGTTTTCGCCATCGACGACTGGCGCCTGATGAAGGATTTGTCCTTCGACGAAGACAGTCTGGGGCGCTTGATGGATTGGAGCCATGGCGGCCGTTTGGGCAATGCGCTCACCGTCAACGGCAACGCCCGGACGCGTCTGGATGTGGGCGTTGGCGAACGGGTTCGCTTGCGACTGGTCAATGTCGCGACGGCGCGCATTTTCAACCTCGACTTCGCCCCGTTGGCGCCGATGGTGATCGCCATTGACGGTCAGCCGATCACGCCGAAACCCGCGCCAAAGGGCGGTCTGTCGCTGGCGCCGGGGCAACGCTACGACCTCGCGCTCGATATCCCGGCGGAAGCCGGGCAATACGCCGTGGCCGAAGTATCGGGCCGCGGCCGGTTTCCCGCCGCGATCCTGGCCGCGTCGGCGCGCAAGGATGGTGCGGCGGCGCGCAAGCCTCGTTCGGGCGCGCCCATGATGTTGCCGTCGAACGGTTTGCCGGAACCCGTTCTGGACAAGGCGCTGCGCGTTCCGCTGCTGATGGAAGGCGGCGCGATGGGGCAAATGGAGTCCGCGATGGTGGACGGCGAGCGCATGGGTGTTCGTGACATGGTCCAGCGCCGCTAGCTTGTCTGGGCGTTCAACGGGGTTGCGGGCATGACGGACAAGCCCTTGTTCCGGACCGAGCGGAACCGGCATGTGGTCATCGCGTTCGAAAACCAGACCGGTTGGCCGCACGCCATGCATTTGCACGGCCATCACGCCAAAATCGTCTCGCGGAACGGTCAATCCACGCCGCGCGATGCATGGCGCGACACTATCGTGTTGAACCGGGGCGAGCGCGTCGAAGCGGCGTTCGTCGCCGATAATCCGGGCCGCTGGATGATCCATTGTCATATGCTGGGCCATCAGGTCGCGGGCATGACGAGCTGGTTCGAAGTTGTTGCGTAAGGGAATGTGGCGCTGCGGTCGCAGTGAAGTCCCCCATGCGCTCTCGTTGTGCGCTCGCGTTGCATTTCCCGGCGGTAGGGTTAGTCTGACGGGGTTGATGTTGACGCGTTGTGGGAGCCTGAAATGGATATGAATTTAAGCCCCGAAGACCTCGCCTTTCGCGACGAGGTGCGGACGTTTCTGGACGCGAAGCTAACCGACGAAATTCGCGAAGGCGCGCGGTTGACGCCGAGCGTCCGCTCGCCGATGGGGCCGTCGCGGGCGTGGGGCAAGGCGTTGGCGGACAAAGGCTGGCTGTGTCATGCGTGGCCGGCGGAATATGGCGGTCCGGGTTGGAACGTGGTGCAGCGCTATATCTTCGAGCTGGAATGCGCGCTCGCCGGGACCCCGGTGCTCAACCATATGGGCCGGAAAATGGTCGGTCCGGTGGTCATGAAATACGGCACGCAGGCGCAAAAGGACGAATATCTGCCGGGCATTTTGAGTGATGAACTCATCTGGTGTCAGGGCTATTCGGAACCCGGCGCAGGGTCCGATCTGGCGTCGCTGCAAACCAGCGCGGTGTCGGACGGCGACGATTACATTATCAACGGGTCGAAAATCTGGACCACGGGCGCGCATCAGGCGGACCATATTTTCTGCCTCGTGCGCACCTCGACCGAGGGCAAGCGTCAGGAAGGCATCAGCTTCGTCCTGTTCCCGATGGAGTCGCCCGGCATTACGGTGAAGCCGATTTTGACGTTCGCGGGCGATCATGATTTCAACCAGGTGTTTTTCGATAATGTGCGCGTGCCCAAGGCGAACCGCATTGGCGACGAAAACAAGGGCTGGACGGTGGCCAAATATCTGCTGGAATTCGAACGCGGCGGCGTTTTCTATAGCCCGCAGGTTCGGGCCGGGGTGGAAAAGCTGGCCTATATCGCAGGTCAGGAACCGGCGGGTGGCGGCGCGAAGCTCATCGACGATCCGGGTTTCCGGCGCAAACTGGCGGACCTTGAAATTCAGGTCTCGGCGGCGGAAATGTCGGAACAACGGGTGATGAGCACGTTGAGCCAGGGGCAAAACCCCGGCGCGGCGTCCTCCATCTTCAAACTGCGCGGGTCGGAAATTTATCAGGACATGCTGGAAGCGACGATGAAGGCCATCGCCTATTACGCCGCGCCCTATCAGCCGGAAGCCTATATCCCCGGCAACAATGTCGACGCCATCGCGCCCGAATACGGGATCGTGGCGTCGTCGCAATATTTCAACCAGCGCGCGGCGACAATCTACGCCGGGTCCAGCGAGGTCCAGCGCACCATCATCGCCAAGCATGTGCTGGGGTTATAAGGCATTGATCTATTACAGGGAGGTAACGTCATGAAGGTAGCGGAACTGGTCGAGCGGTTTACAACGGCGTTGGCGGGCGAAGCCGATGAATACGCGCATAAGGCGGCGGTCGCGGTCGTCAACGAACTCAAGAACGATCTCGACGGGGTCGCCGACGCAGTGTCCTACCTGACCGGCAGCGGCGGCAATGCGCTGCAGGCCTTTTACCGCGCGCCGAACCTCAGCCTGCTGAAGGTCCGGTTTCCGAACGGACGGCGCACCCCGCCGCATAATCACGGAACCTGGGCGACGATTCTTGTCCTTGAAGGGTCGGAGCGCAACTCGCTCTACAAGCGCAATGACGACGGCTCGTTAACCTACGAACGCTCGCTCGATTTGAACGCGGGTGATGTTGTCTTCATGCCCGCGGACGCGGTGCACGTGGCCGAATGCACCAGCGCCACACCCGCCATCGGGTTGCATGTTTATGGCGGCAACGTGCTGGGGCTGGAACGCAGCATGTGGGACCCGGATACGCTGGCGGAACATGAACTGGACTGGTCCAAATACGAAGGCCTCGCCCAACGCGCCTCGGCGGCGAGCGGCGCGCCGCTGGCCTAGAGGTTTCGGCGCGACCGCTTTCGATCATTAGGGCAGTCAACTATTGTAATGTGATAGGTGTCAGGTTACAGTTATGGCATGACCGTCAGTTTCCGGCATAAGGGACTCAAGCTCCTTTACGAGAAGGGGGATCGGCGTCGGGTGTCGCCCCAATACGCTGACAGGGTGATCCGCATTCTGGCTCGTCTGGACGAAGCGGTTGAGCCCGCCAATATGGATTTGCCTGGATTTCGCCTGCATTCCTTGAAAGGCGATTTAGCAGGGTATTGGTCGGTCGCGGTTTCGGGTAATTGGCGCATTATCTTCCGCTTTGACGGGGCGCACGCACGCGACGTGGATTTGGTCGACTATCATTAGGAGAATATTCTATGGAGGAGGACAAAACATGGCGATGAAGAACCCACCCCATCCGGGCCTGTCCGTCCGTCACGATTGTCTGGAGCCTCTGGGTCTTAGTGTGACGGCGGCGGCCAGCAAGCTTGGCGTTAGCCGCAAACAGATGTCCGACATCGTGAATTGCCATTCCGGGATATCCCCTGAAATGGCCATCCGGCTCGACAAGGCTTTCGGCGGCGGGGCGGATGTGTGGTATCGCCTTCAAGCGGCTTATGATCTGGCCCAGGCGATGAAAAAGGCCGACGCCATCAAGGTCAAGCGCATCGCGCGCGCGGCGGCTTAAACCGCCGGCGCGCCATATCCGGCGCCGCCGCCGGTTTCGATCATCAGGATGTCGCCTTTCAGGAGTTCGAATTTTCCCTTGGCGGGCAGGTCGATAGTGGTCTCGCCGCGTTTAATTTGGGTCGTCGCGCATTGGCCGGGCAGGCCGCCGAACAGGCCTTCGGGGGCGAGGCGGAAGCGGTCCGAATAGGTCGCGTAGGTCACCCCGTCCTTGAGGATTTCATAGTGGCGGCGCAACCCCATGCCGCCGCGATGACGCCCGGCCCCGCCGGAACCGTCGCGCAGGCTGTAATCGACGATGCGGAAATAATCGTAATCCAGATCGAGCGATTCCACGGGAATGTTGCTGCAATTCGACATCGGGCTATCGACCGCGTCGCAGCCGTCGCGCGTTGGGCCCGCGCCATAGCCGCCGCCGAAAATTTCCAGCGATATCTGGTATCGACCGTCGTCCAGATGGCTCAGGCAGACGGCTTCGGTGGTGTCGAACCCGGTGGCGATGACCTGTTCCGGCGTGGCCTGGGCCATGGCCTTCATCACCGCGTTGTAGGCGCGGTAGCTCGACGTCAGCCGCGCGCGCACCGGGGCGGGCGGTTTGGGGTTCAACAGGCTGCCATAGGGCGCGGAGATGGCGACCGGGCGCAACGCGCCTTCGTTGAAGGGAATGTCGGGGCTGGTTAACACCGATTTCACCACCGAGAGCGCGGTCGCGATGGTGGACGCGAACGGGCAGTTCATATTAGTGGGAACCTGACCGGCGGTGCCGGTGAAATCGACGGCGATGCTGTCCCCCTTGATGGTCACCGTCGCACGCACGGGGACCGGTTCGTCGCTGTCGCCGTCGTCGTCCATCCAGTCCTCACCGGTGTAAACGCCGTCCGGGGCGGTTGCGATGGCCTGGCGCATGCGCCGTTCTGAATAGTCCAGCAATTCGGCCATCGCCGCATCCACCGTGTCGGGGCCGAACTTGGCGCACAGATCGCGCACCCGTTCCGCGCCCATGAAGTTGGCGGCGAACTGGGCGTTGAAGTCGCCGATGGTCTGGTTCGGCACGCGGATGTTGGCGCGGATCAGGCGTTCCAGCGGGCCGCCGCTCCAATCGCGTGCATGGTTGTACTTGCTGGGCGGGACG
>JABJJH010000346.1 GCA_018660965.1 Rhodospirillaceae bacterium
ATCGAAACAGGGGACTCAAATCAAAACTACGCATTGCCATATCCTCCTTGCAAGCGACATGGGTTAAGGAAATCCGCCATCATGGCCGAATTTCCGTGGATTACGGTCTGGAACCCGAAGCAGTGGCGTTCCGGACCAATTTTCATGTGGGGAGGGTGGGATCGTTTTCAAGAGGTTTCGGGAATCAAAAAGGGCGCCCCAAGGGACGCCCTCAAACCGTCTAAAAGACGGATGTAATTTAAGGCCGCCTATTTAAGGCCCATGCCTTCGAAACGCTTGTTGAATTTCGCAAGCTGTCCGCCGGAATCGATCAGGCGGTGAACGCCGGTCCAGGCCGGGTGCGAAGTTGGGTCGATTTCCAACGTCATCACATCGCCTTCCGACCCCCAGGTCGAACGCGTTTGATAGCTTGTCCCATCCGTCATCTTGATGGTGATGTCATGGTATTCTGGGTGGATATCTTTTTTCATGGGTCTTTCCCGAAAAGTCAGAGCGCGGATATAGCCGACAGTCGCACGGGACGCAAGCCCTGTCTCGCGTCTTACGGTGAAATTTGGGGAATGCAGACGCCGCCCGACAAGGCGTTTACCGCTTGTCGTTATGGGCTGGGGTCTGTAGTGGTGGACCTCGGCGAACACTTCCACGTTGAACGCGGTATAAGGAAGATAAGAGCTTGCGGCATAAAAGCTATATCGAAGATACGGTCACGGAAGAACGCGATAAACGGGGCGATTTACGCGTTTTGGGGCGCCTTTATGGGTTTCTGCGGCCTTACTGGCTACGAATCCTCGGGGCGGGCGCATCGTTGGTTGTCGCGGCGGGCACGGTATTGGCGCTGGGGCAGGGGTTGCGCGCACTTGTGGATGAAGGATTTAGCGGCGGCGATTCGTCGTTGCTGGATTCTGCCTTGTTCGTACTGTTGGTGGTCATTCTTCTTCTGGCCGGGGCGACCTACGGCCGGTTTTATCTGGTGTCATGGGTCGGGGAACGGGCCGTTGCGGATATCAGGGCCGCCGTGTTCAATCATATCTCGACCCTGAGCGCCGAATTTTTTGACACCACGCGCACCGGCGAAGTGTTGTCGCGCCTGACGACGGACACGACGTTATTGCAACTTGTTATCGGGTCGTCGGTTTCCATCGCCTTGCGGAATTTCCTGCTGTTTTGCGGCGGCGCGACGATGTTGTTCATCACCAGCCCAAAGCTGACCGGGTTGGTGTTCCTGTGCGTTCCCCTGGTTGTCGCGCCGTTGGTCTTGTTCGGTCGCCGGGTGCGAAAATTCAGCCGCGTGTCCCAGGACAAAGTGGCGGAGATCAGCGCATATGCCGATGAAGCGTTGGGCGCGGTGGAGACAATGCAGGCCTTCACGCATGAGCCCGTGGATCGCGCCCGCTTTGGCGAGCGAACGGAAAGCGCCTTCGCCATGTCGATACGACGGGTGCGCGCCCGCGCCATCATGACGGTGTTCGTTATCGTCCTGGTGTTCGGCGCGGTTGGCGTCGTTTTATGGATTGGCGGACATGAGGTGCTGGCCGGGTCCATGACGCCGGGCGACTTGTCGGCGTTCGTCTTCTACGCCGTTGTGGTCGCCGGTTCGGTCGGTGCCTTGTCGGAAGTCGTTGGCGATCTGCAACGCGCGGCGGGGGCTACCGAGCGTTTGTTCGAACTGATGGCCCGAAAACCGGACGTTGTCGCGCCGGAATCGCCGGTCGCCTTGCCGATTCCGGCAAAAGGCGCGGTGACGTTTGACAAAGTATCGTTTTCGTATCCGTCGCGACCCGGTATTTCCGCGCTCGACCATGTCGATCTGACGATAGCGCCGGGGGAGACGGTGGCGCTGGTTGGACCGTCCGGCGCCGGAAAATCGACGATGTTTCAGTTGCTGCTGCGATTTTACGATCCGGCGGGCGGCGCGATTGCATTCGATGGCGTTGATTTGCGCACTGCCGACCCGACGGTGTTGCGCCAGCGTATCGGCATTGTCGCACAGGATTCGGTCGTGTTTTCAACATCTGCGATGGAGAACATCCGTTATGGCCGCCCCGATGCTTCCGATGAGGAGGTTCGGGCCGCCGCCGACGCCGCTGCAGCCAGCGCGTTTATTGAACAACTGCCGGATGGCTATGAGTCGCCGCTTGGCGAACGCGGCGCCCGATTGTCGGGTGGGCAACGCCAGCGAATCGCGATTGCGCGGGCCATCTTGCGGGACCCGGCGGTGCTGCTTCTGGATGAAGCGACCAGCGCGTTGGACGCGGAATCGGAACGTCTGGTTCAACAGGCGCTGGAAAAATTGATGGAAAACCGAACCACCATCGTCATCGCCCACCGCCTGGCGACAGTGTTGAAGGCGGATCGCATCATCGTGATGGAGGAGGGACGCGTTGTGGCGGAAGGCGACCACCATGCGCTTGTCGCAGCGGGGGGGCTCTATGCGCGCCTTGTGGCGCTACAGTTCGACCAAGGTCAGTCCCTGAAACCTGAAGCGGTGGGACCTGGATCGGATGAACTTGAATCGGAATTGGCGACGCCGGCTGGCGATTAGCGTCCTGATCGAGAAATTCATATCCTTGAATTTCTCGTGAATCAGCACACCAACTTATTGAAACTAGTGTGATGGTCCTGCATTTCGTCCCATTATATGGGACGAAATGCAGGACCATCACACTAGCGTTGATCCAACTTGAGTTCGATGCGGCGATTGCGCCGGTATGCGATTTCGTCGTCTCTTGCGTCGAGCGGCTGATGTTCGCCAAATCCCGCTGCGGCCAGGCGATTTGCGGGGATTGATTGTTCCTGCAGGAATTTGACGACGGAAATTGCCCGCCCGGTGGATAGTTCCCAATTCGACGCGAATTTCAAATTATGAATTGGAACCCGGTCCGTATGGCCATCGACCCGGAGAATCCAGTTGAGCTTTTCGGGAATATCTTTTGCAATTTCCTGTAACGTGCTGGCGAGCTGGGCCAATTGCGCCTTGCCCGCCGTTTCCAGTTGATCCGACCCCGAAGAGAACAGGACTTCGGATTGAAAGACGAACCGGTCGCCGACAATTTGAATGTCGCGCCGGTCGCCCAGGACTTTCCGCAGGCGTCCGAAAAATTCGGAGCGGTACTTTGCCAGTTCCTGGACCTTGCTGGCCAAGGCCGAATTCAGCCGTTTCCCAAGGTTTGCGATTTTAGCCTGTTGCTTTCTGTCCTTGTGTTCCGACGCTTCCAGCGTCGCATTCAAGGTCGCGATTTGTTCCCGCAGCGCCAGCATTTGCCGGTTCAACAACGCGACCTGCGCTTTCGCCGCAGTGGAAATTTTTCTTTGGGACTTCACGGCGGTTTCCGCCTTTGACGCCTTCTTTTCGGTTGCCTCCACCTTTTTCGTTAACTCTTCCCTCAGGGCCGTTAACGCCGCGATATCCTGCTGCAAATTGGCCAGTTGGCGTAGTTGAAGGTTTATTTTTTCCTTATCGACGGAAATGGTTTTGTTGGCGTCTTCCAACGATTTGTATGTTTGCTCCAACTCGTTGACCAGATCGGCGCGCGCGGCGACGGCCTTTTTGCGTTTGGCTTCGAGGTCCTTCATCGCCTTTTGGGATTCGGTCAGCGAATCGCGAACGCCCAACAATGCGCTCAACTGAGTCGAAAGATCATCCCGTTGGGAAAGCGAGCTTTGCAGTTCGCCGGATATCTGGGCGACGCTGGAGCGCAGGTCGCTGCTGACCTGGCGTTCCAAGCTAAGCAAATCTGCAAGTTCGCTAACTTGATGGTTGAGCCGGTCCAAGGCTTCGTCACGGCCTTGAAGCGCGTCGTTCAAATAGAACTGGCTGACAACGAAGATCATCAACACAAAAATTATGACCATCAACAACGTGGCGAGCGCGTCCACGAAGCCTGGCCATATATTCGTTGCGTTTCTATTCCGGCGGGCTAGCGCCATTTACGGGCGCCTCGCTATTGTCGTTCGGGGTCTTCGGCCAGGGCCGCGATTGTACGGGCGAGGAGACGGATTTCACCGCGGATTTCCTGAACGGCGTCCGCGCGGCCGCTCGACGTTTCCTCGTGAATACGGGCTAGGTAGGTTTCGATGTTGCGCAGATGCGCGCGGGCTTGCCGGTCTGTTTCGCTTTCACTGGACGCCTCCGCCAATTGTGACAGGACCGGGGAGAGCGCCGCCTGCGTTTCGGCCAGTTTCAATAGAAGCGTTTGTTCCGTGGACATCTGGTCGGTTAACGCGCCGATCTTATCCGTTAATTCCAGAAGTTTTCGATTGTAGTCGATACGGTTTTCCTCGCCGCGCGCCAGCGTGCGCTGCAATCCTTCCAGGCCGTCCGCCATTTGTTCCAGCAGGGCCTGTATAAAAGCGGGGACCGATTGGTCGCCCTCTGAACCAATGCTGCCACTGCCCAGACGCGTCAGGCTGGATAGCCATTCTTCCAAATCGTTGTAGAACCTGTTTTGCGCCTGTCCGGCCTGTAATTCGAGAAATCCGAGCACAAGCGAGCCCGCCAGTCCAAAGAGCGAGGAACTGAACGCGGTTCCCATGCCCGCCATCGGAGCGGTCAGGCCGGCCTTGAGGTCGGCGAAGGCGGTGTTCATGTCGCCGCCTGTAATCTGTAGCCCCGCGACGACGCCGCTGACAGATTTGACCGTTTCCAGTAATCCCCAGAACGTTCCGAGCAACCCCAGAAACACCAGTAAGCCTATTATGTAGCGGGAAATTTCCCGGCTTTCGTCCAGTCGCGCGGCGATGCCGTCCAGCAAGGTTTTCATGGCGATGGTCGAAAGGCTTATCTGGCCGGTGCGTTCACCGAGCATTGTCGCCATCGGCGCCAGCAAACGTGGCGTTTCTCCGCTCGACAAAGCGACGGTGTCCTGGCGAAAGTTGTCAATCCAGGCGACTTCACCACGCAACATGGTGACGGTCCGAAAGACGTGTACGACGCCAATCACCAACACGCCGATGATGACCCCATTTAAGGCGGCGTTCGACATGAAGGCTGAATGCAGGGCGGGGATCAACAGGCCAATGACGACCGCCACCAGTAACAGGAACAACCCCATGCGGCGTAAAAATCGGGATGGATGCGTCATTGGGCGCACATTATGGACAAAGACCTAAACAAACTTCTTGGCTTGGCGGATGATCACGACCGGGGGAATAACACATCGACGCGGTCTTTCGGACCGCCATCAATTTTGATACCAAGCGCGCGCACATCGATGCGCGTGCTGCGGACGCCGCTTTTCATCAAATGCGTTCGGACGGACAACGCCCGAAATAGCGACAACCGGCGCGCCTGACTCGGTGAATCGGTGGGGCCGCTGGCGTAGCCGTGCAACTGAACCCGAAGGTTTGGATCACCTTTTAATTTTGCCACCAACGCATCCAAAGCCGGTTTCGCTTTACTCGGCAAGTCAGACGACTCAAGACCAAAGCGAATTTGAAGGGTCCCGTCGGCTCCCGTCCCCGTGGCGGGTCCAGCCAGAGCGACTTGCGGTCGATTTGGTTTTTGCAGTTTAGGGGCCGGGGGGACGGTGGACGGCTTCGTTATTCTGGGTGCTGCGAGTTTAGGCGGCGTGACTTTGGGCGGCGTAGGGCGTTGCTTTGCGACCTTCGGGGCTGGCGGCGCGGGTATCGGCGCCATTTTCGCCGCTGGTTTGGGGGGAATGGGCGCCCGAACTTTCGGAGCAATGGGTTTCGGCGGCGCAATCACACGCGGTTTCGTTGGCGTTATGGCCGCAACTTTAGGCGTCGCCAATTTGGGCGCCATAAGCTTCGGCGGCGGCGGCGCCATGACTCGCTTTGGTTTGGCGGCGGGTTTAGGCGCGGCGGCTAGTTTTGCGGGTCGTTTGACGACTGGCTTTGCGGGGCGGGGTGGCGTCAGGGATTGTTTTGGAGGAATGAATTTTGATTGGGGTGGTTTTGTGATCGACGGCGCTGCCGGCAGCATTTGTTTCGCTGCTTGTTTACGCGTGCGGGTGTTCGCCATCGAACGACGAGTCAGCTCGGGTGGCAACGTCACCTTTGATTTTGGAGGTTCTTTCGGCGGTGGCAGCAGCCCGCCCCGGTTTGGCGCCAAGGCCGCGGTGGCGGGACCGGTCGCTAGCGGCGTGAAGGGCCGAAGCATATTAGGCAAGGTTTGTTCGGGACCCAACTTATCCAAAACCGTGAGGTCGACAATGACGCTTGGCCGACTCGATCCCGGAGAATAAAGATTGTAACGGCGCTGCGCATCCGCGACGGACGCACTCGCCATCGCGCCAAGAACAATGCCGCTGAAAACGGCTAAAATACGTCGATTATTCATATAGGAACGCCAAAATACCCCAGCCATCTCGGCTATGAATTACTTAAAAGGTGCGATTTCATCGACCATGAAATGCAGCACAAACATAGCCCAGCATGGTTCTGGGCACAACTCCCCGCGCTACGATGACCGTCAAGAAATTCAGCGTCGCTATCAGGCTTCGGCGTCGCGAAGCAGATTGCGAAACTGTTGATGAACGCCATCGTTGCTGGCGCAAATGTTGGCGGCGCCCAGTTCGTAACGGCGTCCCGCGATATCGGTTACTAGTCCGCCGGCTTCGCGGACCATGAGAATTCCCGCCGCGACATCCCAAGGGTTTAAGCCATTTTCCCAGTACCCATCATACCGGCCCGCGGCGATATAGGCTAAATCCAGGGCGGCGGAACCCCACCGGCGAACGCCGGACGATACGGCCATTATTTGCTCGAGTTGCCTTACAAATAACTGATGGCCGCCGTCCTCGAGGACGCCCTTGAACGGAATTCCCGTGGCGAACAGGCTGTCGTCTAGTTTGTCATGGCCGGACACGCGCAGGCGTTTATCGTTCAGATAGGCGCCCTGACCACGCTCGCTCCAGAACATTTCATCGCGAATCGGGTCATAGATAACCCCCGCGATAATCTCCTTGTTATATTCCAGGGCGATTGAGATCGCGAAATGGGGCAGACCATGCAGAAAATTCGTGGTCCCATCCAAAGGATCGATAATCCATCGATTCATGGGGTCCACGCCTGCGATTTCGCCCTGTTCTTCGAGAAGAAATCCGAAATTGGGGCGCGCTTTTTGCAATTCCCGAACCAGCGTTTTCTCGGCTTTCATATCTGCCGTGGACACGAAATCGGCGGGGCCTTTCCGGCTTACCTGCAGTTGGTCAACTTCACCGAAATCACGAACAAGCGCACGGGCGGCCTTTTCGGCGGCCATGGCCATGACATTAACGGTCGGGGAGCGAAGCGCCATTTTTATACCAATCGAACAGGATCTGAATCACACGAGCATCAATAAGTTGGTGAGCTGGTTCACACGAAATTCAATCATATGAATTTCGTGATCAGGACACGAACGCGGTTTAATCTTTCGCGCGACCGACGTAGGTGCCGTCGGCGGTGTTGACCGTGACCTTGGTGCCCGCTTCGATATGCGGCGGCACCATGATGCGGACGGCGTTTTCCAACACGGCGGGTTTGTAGGATGATGACGCGGTTTGTCCCTTAACCACCGGGTCCGCTTCTTCGATCATCATGTTCACTGTTTCCGGCAAGGCCACGGCGATGGGCGAATCCTCGAAGGATTCGATTTTTACCGTCATGCCATCCTGCAGGAACTTGGATACGTCCTCGCCGATGAAATCGACGTTGAGCGTGATTTGTTCATAGGTATTGTTGTCCATGAAGGTGAAGTCGTCGCCATCGGCGAACAGAAACTGATAATCCATCTGATCCAGCCGGGCGCGTTCAATTGTTTCCGACGCGCGGAACCGCTCGTTCAGCTTGGTGCCGTCGCGAACGTCCTTGAGTTCGACCTGCATGTATGCTCCGCCCTTGCCCGGCTTCACATGCTGGGTTTTTACGGCGCGCCACAAACGTCCCTGATGTTCAATCACATTGCCGGGACGGATCGCGTTCCCATCAATTTTCATCGTTCTATGTCCGGTTATTGAAGGCCGCGCGGTTATAGACCCTGCGCGGTCGGCAAGCAACGTCCGCTATAGCGGAATCATACTAGTGGTCTGATCGAAACGCTTGGTTCCCAAGCATTTCGTGAATCAGACCACCAACATATTGATCTGGTGGGGCAACTGATCGACACGGATGGGAACTATCCGTTTCGGTTGCTCCACTAGCGTAAATCATCGAAAACCTTGTTGAAGGCTTGCACTGCGGCGCCGGGGCCGTCGGGGTTGTCCCATATCGCCGACACCACCGAAATGAAGTCCGCGCCCGCACTCACCAGCGGTGCGCAATTCTGGACCGTAATACCGCCTATGGCGACGCAGGGCGTCTCCATGATTTCGCTCCACCATTCCAGGATATCCGGTGTCGGGCGGTGTTTTGGGGGCTTTGTTTCGGAATGATAAAAGGCCCCGAACGCAACATAACTCGCACCGGCATTCGCCGCCGCCATGGCGCGGTCCCGTGAATCGGAACAGGTGACGCCGACAATGGAGTCCGGGCCGAGGATAAGGCGGGTTTCCTCGTAGCCCGTATCCTCGAGTCCGATATGGACGCCGTCGCTGCCGGTTTCATGCGCCAGGTCGGGCCGGTCGTTCATAATGAAGGCGACATCGCGTTCCTGCGTCACGGGACGCAGAATATCGGCGGCGCGGCGAATATCATCGTCGGAAACGTCCTTGAGCCGTAACTGGACGCACGCGATATCGCCCGCATCCAAAGCTTCGGCAAGCGGAGTTGCAAACGCCGCCGCGTCGATGCGCGGCGGCGTTATCAGATACAGTCGACAGCCAGGGTTATCGGGTTCGGTCACGCTTTCCCCTGATATATCTTGATGATGGTGTCCAGCATCGCCAGCGCTTCTTCGCGCGGACGCTGGAACGTATTGCGGCCGATGATCGACCCGAATCCGCCGCCGTCGCGAATTTGCCGTATTTCGTCCAGCACGCCGTCCAGACCCTTGGCGGCGCCGCCGGAAAATACGACGATGCGGCGTCCGTTGAACGCCGATTGGATGACGTGCGCGATGCGTGCGGGCAAGGTCGATATGTCGATGTTTTCGGACTCGTAAACCTTGCGGGCGTCGTCCTGCATGATGTGATCAGTCGGTGGCTTCACCTTGATGATATGGGCGCCGATCAGGGCCGCCATTTGGGCCGCGTACGCGATCACGTCGACCGCGTTTTCGCCGTCCTTGGTGATATCGCCGCCACGCGGATACGACCACACGACCGCCGCCAAACCAACCGATTTGGCTTCCAGGATCATGTCCTTGATTTCTTCGATCAGGTCGTACTGATATTC